>JAITQP010000236.1 GCA_031288885.1 Prevotellaceae bacterium
AGATGTACAATACGCGCCGTCCGCACCTGTCCTTAGGCTTCAGAACGCCGGAGGAGGTGCACCGGGCTGCCTAACTTTCGCCTTTTTTCCCGTCGCCCTACAGGGCGACGGGAAAAAAGGCGAAAGTTAGCAACAACCATAACCAACTAACATCAGTGAATAACCTTTTAACAAATGAAAATCAGTAGTAACCTGTCAACTTTTTGCAGGACGAGACACATTAATCACTAATCACTAACAACTAATCACTAACAACTAATCACTAATTTTCAGCATTTCGGCTATTCCTTTGGCGGCAGTGCGCCCCGAGTCGATGGCGCGCACTACAAGGCTTGCGCCGAGGGCGGCGTCGCCGGCGGCAAAGATTTTTGCCGCTGAGGTGCGGTTTCCGGCGGAAGTGCCGATGTTCTTGCGCTCGTTGAGCGCTACGCCCAGCTCCTCCACCAGCCCCTCGTACACGGGGTGAACAAAGCCCATGGCCAAAAGCACCAAGTCGGCTTTGATGGTTTCGGTGCGTCCGGTGTGCTTCAGCTGCTGGCGTCCGGTTTCGGGGCAGGGCGCCCACTCCACCTCCTCGACGTCAACGGCGGTCACCGCGCCGTTTTCGCCCCTAAACCTGCGCGTATCCAGCAGCCAGCGCCTTGTGCAGCCCTCCTCGTGCGACGAGGAGGTTTTCAGCACCAAGGGGTACGCAGGCCACGGGGTGCTGGGGTTTTCACCCTCGGGCGGCTTGGGCATAATCTCTATCTGGGTCACGCTCAGCGCCCCCTGCCTAACGGAGGTGCCCACGCAGTCGCTGCCGGTGTCCCCTCCACCGATAACCAGCACGTGCTTGCCCTTTGCCGTAATGCGCTCCTGCGGCGGTATCTGCTGCCCGTCCACCACCCTATTTTGCTGGCGGAGGAGCTGTAGGGCAAAGTAAATGCCGCTCAGCTCCCTGCCCTCCACCTTTAAATCGCGCGGCACGCCCGCCCCTATGCAGAGGCACACCGCGTCGTAGTCCGCGAGCAGCTTTTGGGGCGAAAGGTCTTTCCCGACCTCCACGCCGGTGGTGAACGTTATCCCCTCCTGCTCCATCAGCGCTACGCGGCGATCTATCACCTTTTTGTTGAGCTTAAAATCCGGTATCCCCAGCCGGAGCAGCCCGCCCACGGCTTCGTCCTTTTCGTAAACGGTAACGTTAAACCCCGCCTGATTGAGGCGGTTGGCGGCGGAGAGCCCTGCGGGGCCGGAGCCAACGATGGCCACGCGCCGGTTTAGCCGCTTTTGGGGCGGGCGCGCCGTGACGTACAGCTCATCAAACGCCCTCTCGGCCACGGCCACCTCGTTCTCCCGTATGGTAACGGGCTCGTGGGAGAGCGCCAGCACGCAAGATTTTTCGCACAGGGCGGGGCAAACCCTCCCCGTGAACTCGGGGAAATCGTTGGTGGCGGTCAGAATTTTGTACGCCTCGTGCCACTTTCCCTTGTACAGCGCGTCCTGCCACTCGGGCTGGCGGTTGCCGAGCGGGCACGCCCAGTGGCAAAAGGGCACGCCGCAGTCCATGCAGCGCGAGGCCTGCGTGCGCCTGTCCTCCGTGTTGAGCGTTTGCTCAACCTCCGCGTAGTCGCTTATGCGATCGTTGAGCGCCCTGTATCCCGCTTCCTTGCGAGAAATGCTTAAAAATGCTTTTGGATTTCCCATGTGTATGTCTAAAATTCTTTCTACGTAAATTCAACGCCTCGTTGATGTGGATATTCGGATTTAACAGCGCAAAGGTAGAAATTTTTTGCGTGAGAAACGAAAAAAGCCGCCAAAAGATGATAGCGCCCAACCCCAACGGGGTTTGAAGCTCTGCTGGGGTTGCGCCGTAACGCTTTTTATCTTTCACCCTGCGTTAGAAGCTAAAATAAAGAGCTATCTTTGCAGCGAATTTTTTATAAATACAGCAATGATATTTTTATATAATATTGGGTTGCTGCTGTACTGGACGGGCGCGCACGTGGGAGCTATCTTTCACCCTAAGGCGCGCAAGCTGGTGCGCGGCCATCGCGGAGCGCTGCGCAGGCTGAAGCAGGCCATGAGCGGTCGCGGGCAGCGCAAGGTGGCGTGGTTTCACTGCGCCTCGCTTGGCGAGTTTGAGCAGGGGCGACCCGTTATGGAGGCGCTACGCAGGCAGCATCCGGATGTGTTTGTGCTGCTCACTTTCTTTTCGCCCTCGGGCTACGAGGTGCGCAAAAATTACGCCGCTGCCGACTTCGTGTGCTACCTGCCGCTCGACTTGTGGTGGGTGGCGCGCAGGTTTGTGAAGCTTGCCGCGCCGCACGTTGCGGTGTTTGTCAAGTATGAGTTTTGGTACCACTACCTCCGGCAGCTGCACCGGCAGGGCGTTAAAACCTACGTGGTGTCGGCAATTTTCCGCAGGCAGCAGGCATTTTTCAGCCCGCTGTACGGCAAATTTTTTGTGCGGATGCTGAGCCTCTACGAGCAGATTTTTGTGCAGAACAGCGAGTCGCTCGACCTGCTGGGCGCTGTGAGCATAGGCAACGCCTCGTGCTCCGGCGACACGCGCTTTGACCGCGTGCTTGAGGTGGCGGCTACCGCCAACGCCCTGCCGCAGCTGGCGCACTTTGCCGCGCCGAACCAGCTGACGCTGGTGGCCGGCAGCACATGGCCTCCCGACGAGGAGCTGCTCGCCGAGCTGATGCGCAAAACGCCCAACCTGAAGCTCATTATAGCGCCGCACGAGGTGAGCGAAAGCCGAACGCTTGGCCTGCTTGCAAAATTCAACCAGCCTGCGCTGCGCTACTCGCAGTGGCAAAAAAACATGGAGGCTAACCTTGCCGGCTACAACATTTTTGTGGTGGACGCGGTGGGATTTCTGTCGTCGCTGTACCGGTTTGGGGCGATGGCGTACGTTGGCGGAGGGTTTGGCGTGGGCATTCACAACATACTCGAAGCCGCCGTATTTGGCGTTCCGGTAATTTTTGGCAGCTGCTACCAAAAGTTTCGCGAAGCCACCGATTTAGTCCGGCTGGGCGGGGCTTTCTCCGTATCCTCACCGGCGGAGCTGCACAGCGTGGTGAGCACGCTACGCAGCAACAGCCGCCTCCGCGAGCAAAGCGGCAGCACGTGCCAAAGCTACGTGCAGCAGCACAGGGGCGCAACCGAAATCATCATGGAGCAGCTGAGCCGCGCCATGAGCTCGTAGCGAGAGCATCCCCGCTAATCGGCTTTGCCGTTTCGCAGCTTCACAACAAAGGCGTCGGGGAATTTTTTCCTCGTTTCCCTCAGCAGCGGCTTCAGCTCCCTGAGGCTTCCGGCGCTGCCAATGTAGTAGCGATACGTATCGCTGTGGCGGTAGCAGCTTACGTTCCTCAAGCCCTTAAACTCCGGCGCGTTGGTTTTGAGCCGCTTTGAGGTGGAGAAAATTTGCACGTGGTAGGTCGCCTGATTTTTGGAGGTGGCTCTGCCGACGGTAGCTCTGCCGGAGGTTACCGCCGGCCTGCTCTTTGCAGGCGCGGCGCCGCCGCTACCTGCACCCTTGGCAACGCTACTCGCCGGAGGCTGCTGCACGGTAAGCCTGCTTTTTTCCCACTGCGCCTTATACTTGCTCAGGGCGTGAAGAATGGCCTCGGCAATTTCGGTTTGCCCCCTGTCGGAGGTAATATACCTCTCCTCCTCCGAGTTTGAAATAAATCCGATTTCGACGAGCACGCTGGGCATGGTTGTTTTCCACAAGACCAGAAATGGCCCCTGCTTTACGCCCCGACTCTTGCGCTTTGCGTGCTTGGCAAACTGCTCCTCGACGTACGCGGCAAACGTGAGGCTTTGCTCCATGTTGGTATTCTGCATAAACGAAAACATGATGAACGACTCGGGGGAGCTGGGGTCGTAGCCCTCGTACTTTGTTTCGTAGTCGTCCTCGTGCAGAATTTCGGCGTTTTCGTACAGCGCCACGTCCATATTTTTGTCGGTTTTGTCCAAGCCCATCACGTAGGTTTCGGTGCCGTAGGGCGTTTTTTTGGGGTTGCTGTTGGCGTGAATGGAGATGAACAGGTCGGCGCCAACCTTGTTGGCTATCGTGCCGCGGTCTTCGAGCGCAATGATGGTGTCGGTGGTGCGGGTGTACACGAGCTCCACATCGGGGTGGCGCTTTACGACGAGCACGCCCAGCTTTTTGGAAACTTTGAGCACAATCTCCTTTTCGAGCGAAAATGCGCCCCGCGCGCCAAGGCTGGGGCCGCCATGCCCCGGGTCTATAACTACCACCATTTCATCTTTGTTCCTGCCGGTCGGCCTACCTTCGGGCTCCGCACGTGCAGAAGCGGCGGGCAGGAGCATTGCCAAGGTAAAATACAGCAGGCATATGGGTTGATTTATAGCGACAAAAGCAAACTTACGCGCATTTTCGGTGAATATCATTTTTTTTGAGTAACTTTACCGCCTTATTTTTGTGTCGCAAAAGTAGTAAACATAATTTTAGATACAACAATTTGTTCACCAACCTTAACAGACATCTTGCCTTTTTTGTGCTTACGCTTACGTGCTTAGCAGGCAGAGCGCAGGTTTTGGCGGCAGAAAACATGCAGATGTCGCCTGCCGTGCCCGACAGCAGCGTAGCGGTCACGCCCGATGGCGGCGCGCCGGCGGCGGATAGCACCCTGCGCGCCCTGCCGGACAGCAGCGCGCTCGCCTTGCCCGATAGCAGCATAACGCGGGACTCCCTGCTCCTGACAGCGCCCGACTCTGTGCTCGTGGACAGCACCATATCCCCCAACGCCATTACCGACCCCGTGGATACCCACTCCGCAGACTCCACCACCTACCTGCTGGGCGAGGAAAATCGGGTGCTGCTCTACGGCAACGCCAAGGTAACGTTTCAGGACATGGAGATAACCGGCGACTACATTAACTTCAACCTCGACACCAAGGTGGCCTTTGCCCGCGGCACGTACGATACCGCTACCCATGAGGTGAAGGGAAAGCCGGTGTTTAAGCAGGGCAGCGAAACGTTTGAGATGGACTCCATGTACTTTAACTTCACCAGCAAAAAGGCAAAAATATACGCCGTAATTACGCAGCAAAGCGATGGCTACCTGCACGGGGAGGAGATTAAGCGAATGCCCGACAACGTGATTTACGTGGCGCAGGGCAAGTTTACCGCCTGCGACGACGAGCACCCGCACTACTACCTGAAGCTGACCAAGGCCAAGGTAATCCCCAACGACAGAACGATAGCCGGCCCCGCCTACTTTGTGCTGCTGGACGTGCCCACGCCGCTTTTTATCCCGTTCTTCATTACCCCAAAAACCGCAAGCCGCGCGTCGGGGGTTATCATTCCCTCCTACGGGGAGGAAACAAACCGCGGATTTTACTTCCGCGAGGGGGGATACTACTTTGCCATCAACGACTACTGCGACGTTACGGTTACCGGCGATATCTTTACGCTCGGCTCGTGGCGCCTCAGCTCGCGCGCCGCCTACCTGTGGAAGTACCACTTTAGCGGCGGATTTAACGTCAACTACGCCTACAACGTGGTGGGCGAGCCGGGTAGCCCCGACTACAACCCCAGCACGGCCTTCTCCCTGCAGTGGAACCACTCGCAAGACCCCAAGTTTAGCCCCAACAAAACGTTTTCGGCAAGCGTCAACTTTACCAGCTCCAGCTACAGGCGGTATAACGAAACTTCGCTCAACGAGTCGCTCACCAACACCACGCAGTCCAGCGTGTCGTACTCGCAGGTGTGGCCCGGGACGCCCTTCAGCATGAGCATTGCCGGAACGCACTCGCACAACACGCGCGACAGCATCATTACGCTGGGGCTGCCCACCGTCACCCTCAACATGGCGCGCATCACGCCCTTTAAGCGCAAGGAGCGCGTAGGCCCCATCAGGTGGTACGAAAATATTGGCATTCCCCTTTCGGTGAGCATGCAGAACACCCTTAGCGCCAAGGAAACCGAGTTTGACAACATGGACGCGCTGGTGCGCCGCATGAGGAACGGCGCGCGCTACAACACCTCGCTTTCGGTGCCGTTTACGGTGGCAAAGTTCATCAACCTTACCCCGTCAATTTCCTACAACGGTCGCATGTACCTTAGCCACATCAACCAAAAGTGGGTGGACACCGCCGGACGGGCGGGCTACGTGCGCCGCGATACCATCTACGGGTTTTCGCACGACTACGACTTCTCCACCTCCGCCTCCACCTCCACCATGATATACGGCATGTTCATGCTGGGCAAGTGGTCGCCGGTGCAGGCGGTGCGGCACGTCATCTCGCCAAGCGTATCCATCGGCTGGCGACCCGACTTTAGCGACCCCATGTGGGGCATTTACCGCGATGTGCAGGTTGACTCCACCGGACGAACGCAGCGCTACTCCCAGCACCAAAACGGCATATACGGAACGGCAGGCTCGGGGAAAAACGCTTCGCTGAGCTTTGGGCTGGGCAACACGCTCGAGATGAAGGTGCGCTCCAAGAGCGACACCACCGGCACCGGCTCAAAAAAGGTAAAGCTGCTGGAGGCGCTCAACTTTTCGGCGTCGTACAACCTGCTTGCCGACTCCATGAAGCTCTCCAACATTGGCTTTTCGGGGCGCACAACCCTGCTCGGCGTGCTGGGCATCAGCTTCAACGGCGTGCTCAACCCCTACGCGCTGGACAGCAGCAGCGGCAGGGTTACAAAGTACTGGAACTACTCGCGCGCCGGCAGCTTGGCGCGCCTCACCAGCTTTGGCTTCTCGTTTGGGTATTCGTTCAACCGCAGCGAAAAGGTTACCAACACGCTGCCGCACCCCGTGGTATCCGACCTCGACCCCATGGGCGAGTACGACGGCATACAGGTTTCCTACGTGGACTTCACCCTGCCGTGGTCGCTCAACTTCAACTACTCATTTTCGTACAGCAAGCCAGCCCTTGTCCCCAACATTGTGCAAACGCTCAACTTCAACGGCAGCTTCAGCCTGACCCCCCAATGGGCGTTTACGTTCCAGTCGGGCTACGACTTGGACAGGCGGCAGATTGCCCCCACCTCGGTGAGCCTCAACCGCGACCTGCACTGCTGGATGTTCAGCTTTTCGTGGGTGCCCATCGGCTCGTGGAAGAGCTGGAACTTCACCATCAACGCAAAATCCTCCATGCTCCGCGACCTCAAGTACGACCGCCGCCAAAGCCGCTTCGACCAGCAGCCGATAGAGTAACCTTAACTCAGGGCTATTTTGAAGTGGTGCATGGCTTCTTCAAACCGGTACGCTACCTCCAGCTTGTGCAGGTCGGCAATGGATTTTACGATGGAAAGCCCCAGACCGCAGGAGTCTTTGTCGTTGCCGCCGCGCCGGTAGCGGCTGAAAACATTTGCTACGGCTTGGTTTCCGCTGTTGGAAACGGTTATGGCGTTTGCCTCGCAGGAGACGACAACTTTTCCGCCCGCCTCGTTGTGCGCAATGGCATTCTTTATGAGGTTGGAAAACAGAATATGCGCCAAATCCCTGTTCATGCGCATGGACGGGGAAAAATCGCCGCGCCGCTCAACCGTTACCTGCTTATACGCTGCAAAGTCTTCAAAATCGGCAAGAACATTTTCTACCACCTCGCGCAGGTTGACAACGGAGGCGTTGGGAAGCTGGCTGTTTTTGATTTTTGAAAGCAGCAGCAGGTTGCTGTTCATGCGCTTCATGCGGTTCAGGGTGTTCAGCAAGGCGGCGATTTCGGCAGCCTCCTCCCGATGCTGGCATTTTTCGAGCAGCATTTCGAGCTTGGCAATCACCACGGCGAGCGGCGTTTGCAGCTCGTGCGACGAATTTTCGATAAACTGCTTTTGCTCGGTAAACACCTCCATGTTTTTTGTGAGCAGCTCCTCTACGGCCTCGTTCAGCTGCCGGTATTCCTCAATTTTGGTCTCAGGAAAGCACACCATTGTATTGTTGTCCAAGCGGAATTTTTTCAGCTCGCTCAGCAGCCGGTAGAACGGCTTGTTTGCCCGCGAAATAATGATTTTGCTCACAATAATTAACGTTAAAATGAGCGCCGTCCACAACCCCAACAGCAGGTAAAGCATGTTTTCGATTAAATCATCGCTCTCGACGGTGGACGTAAAGAGTTGAATTTGGTAATACTTGCCGTTCTGCGTGCAGAAAAATGCCGAGCTCAGCATTCGCACCTCCTCCCGCTCGAGCTCGGTGGGAAAGTAAACTTTGGTGGTTTTAAAATTCTCGACTACGCGCTGGGCTTCCTCTTTCGAAATTTCTTTAACGATGAGGTTTAGCGGCGTTTCGCGCTCCATTTTTTCCGCAAAGTCCGGCAAGCGGTTGGCTTTGGCTATAAATTCCTGCTTCAGGTTGGTCAGCCCTTCGTCGTTGCCGTCGTGAATTTCCTTCATTTGCAGCACGAAGTAGCACGCCGACCAAAACAGCATAACAACCGTAAAAACGAGCGTAATCCGCCATATGAGGTGGTTGATGAGCTTCATGTTGTTAACTTATAGCCTACACCGTACACATTTTCTATTGCAATATCTGAGTTGCTGCTCTTTAGCTTTTTGCGGAGATTTTTGACCTGCGAATAGACAAAGTCGAAGCTGTCCGCCAAATCGAAGCTGTCGCCCCACACGTGCTCTGCAAGGGCTTCTTTGGTAACGAGGCGGTTTTTGTTGGTCACAAAAAAGGCGAGCATGTCAAACTCTTTGCGGTTGAGCTTAAGGTCGATGCTGTTTACGAGCAGCAGCCTTTCGTTGAAGCTGAGCGTGGAGTTGCCAAGCGTGAAGACAGCGCTGCCGTCCAGATTTTTCCGGCGCAGCACGGCTTTGATGCGGGCGTAGAGCTCCGACAGGTGGAAAGGTTTTGTGAGGTAGTCGTCGGCGCCCAAATCCAGCCCCGTAACCTTGTCGTCGAGCGAGTTTTTGGCGGAAATGATAATCACGTTGCCCGTTTTACCCTCGCGCTTCATCTCCTCAAGAATTTTCAGCCCGCTGCCGTCGGGCAACGAAATGTCAAGCAAAATGCAGTCATAGTCGTATATCAGGGCTTTTTGTGCGGCGGTGGAGTAGTCGGTAGCCTTTTCTACCACAAATTTCTCCGACAGCAAAAACTGCTCAATCGCCTCCAGCAGCTTGTATTCGTCTTCAATAATGAGAATTTTCATTTTAACACCCAAATTAAAACAACGTAAATTGCGATAGGTTTAAGGCCGAAGCATGCGTTAAATGCAATGCGCTGCATATAGAGGGACTGATTTTATGCCGTTTGCCAAGCCAAAATTGCGGGCGGAAATGCGGATTGCGTAAGCAGGCTTGTGTTTTTCCACGTAAACACCCAAACTTTTTGCGCGCACATTGCCGGACGCCTTGACTTCAACGGGAATAATGCCCTCTTCCGTGTCCAGCACAAAATCAACCTCCGCCCTGTTGGCGGAGCTCCAAAAGTATAGCTTATGCCTGTGCGTATTCAGCGTTTGCGCCACAAAATTTTCGGCCAAAAAACCGTGATAAATCCAATCGTGCGCGTGCATAATATCGCTGAATTTGGTTTGCGAAAGCGACGTCAAAAGCCCCGTGTCTGCCAGATAAAGCTTAAAGCTACTGCTTGACCTATAGGCCATCAGCGGCGCTTGCGGCAGCTCTATTTTGTCCGCCTGCAACGCCATATTTGCCTGAATGAGCCAGCCAATAGCGGTTTGAAATTTTTCGCGGCTACCGCCGTTTTCCACGAGCTTGTACATGAATTTTGCGTTTTCTTTTGCCAGCTGCGCCGGAATGGAGCGAAAAACATGGTGAATTTTTACGGCGTTGGTTTCGCCCGCATACTTCGACATATCAGCCAAGTAGCCGGTGAGAATATCGGCTGAGATTTGGCGGTTGAACGCCACCAAATTTCGCTGATTTTCGACAAAATGTAGCACGTTGGCGGGCATTCCGCCGATGCAGAGGTAGGTGCGGTAAAGCGCCAGCGCCTTTTCGTGGATAATTGCAGGCAGCGGCTCATTGTCTGCAAAGCAACGGCGAATTGTTTCAGCAAGCATCGCTTCGCCCAGCGCCCAAAGGAACTCCTCAAAATCCATCGGAAAAAGGTACTCCATCTGCACCTTGCCCACAGGAAAAGACGCTTTCATCCGGTTGATTTTCACGCCAAGCAAGCTGCCGGCGGCCACAATCCGGTAGTGCTGCGGCGCCTCTGCAAAGTACTTCAGCGAGGCAATCGCCTCCTCGCAATCTTGAATTTCGTCGAAAAAGAAGACGGTTTTTTCAGCATCAAATCGCTGGTTAAAGAGCAGCTCCATCCGGCCGATGACTTCGGCGGCGTTGAGCGAGGGCGTGAAAAGCTGCTTGTAGTCGGGCGTTTCGGCAAAGTTGAGGTAAACTTGCCGCTCAAAGTTTTTGCGGCAAAACTCCTGTAGCAGGTATGTTTTACCAATCTGCCTTGCCCCAACAAGCATCAGCGGCAATGGGCGCGCCTGCTTTAGCCACAAATTCAGGCTGTTTTCAAAAAATCTTTGCATAATACTTGATTTTAATGTGCGTAAAATATCGACTTCTCCATTTTTTACGTGCGTAAAATATCGACTTCCCCGTTTTTTACGTGCGTAAAATATCGATTTCCACGTTTTTTTTGCGAAGATATGAATTTTATTTGAGGCGTGAAAGCGCGGATGGGTTTTTACGCGTCCCTGCACGTTTATAGATTTTAGCGCAAGGGGTATTATTTACAGGCACATTAACAAATCACCGCGCCTGAAAGTAGCGGATAGTATTCGCCTGTCAATGGTTTTATAGCTATTTGAGGCGGGGTACAGCTGGGCAAGGGCATCCACTAATTTTTTGTTTGCCCGCTCAAAAAGGCTGTCTTTATTGGCTTCAAAGCAGGCTTTTGCGCGCGTAAATTCTTGGTGTGTTAACTTGTCCAGCGTAAGACCTAAGTCATTTAAAAGCAAATCACCCATAATCATTGACATAAAATAGTTGCTGTACGGAATGTGAGGGTAATCGTTTCGCAGTGCAACTTTTTTCCTTTGTGCATCGCAATACCTGTATATCAGCACAGAAATGATGATATGCGCCCCGTTTATGCTGCCAAAAATATCGTGATAAAACGCGCCAAAGAGCTCATTCTTTTTGAATTTTGCCAGATGCGGCTTTCTCCTCCAAACGGCACATATGGCTTCTGCCGCAACGGAAGAAAGGATGGTGGTATCGCGCGAAGGGGTAGCGTTGTCTTTTTTCCTTTTATAGGTGTATCCCAAACCTGCGACGGCTATTTCCAGCCTTTTCTGTAGCTCATCATTTGCTCGTAAGTCAACGGGGGTTTGAGTGTTTGTTGCAATGGTAACATCGCTAATCAAAGCATCCATTCTTTCGCCCGACAGCTCGTATAGCCGCACCAGAACGTAGGTATTTGAGTAATCTACCGTGGGGTTGTCTTTAACGGTATGCAAAATTGTTTTGCACAATTGACCGCCGTTGATGATTTGCAAATCATTCACCTTCACAGTCCAGCTATCGGCTTGCAGACCATTATAAAGGAACTTGCTACAAATCATGGTAATCCCGTTATTGTAGAAGTAGAAATTGTCTTTCTTGTCGCTTAGCAACGTATCCTTAATGGCGGCGTTTACTCTATTGCCGCTCATCCCCAAGTACTTCCTGATATTTTGGTCTAACAGGCTATCCCCGTGCTTGTCAAACAAGTTGGCTAATTCGACAACGTTAATTTTTCCAACCAAAACGCGCTTAAAGTTAAAATTCTCTTGAACGCTTTTACCTGCTAACTGCAACGTTTCGTTGATACCCTTTTTGGATTGCAAAGCATCAACAATATCTTTGTGGTTGAAGTATTCAAATTTCACTTGGCTGTCGGGGAAGCCGGAATTTTTTATATGATTGTCCCCCTCTTTACTCCACGTCAGCCCATTATTGGTAAAAACGCACTTTATGTTGGGAATAAAACCGTCGGCAATCAGCGAGCGAATATCCTCCACCTTAGGCATTAGGTCATCATTCATTTCAACAGGCTTTCTGGGGTCAAAAATAGCGCCTACGCTGCCTATAACCCTTTGGATAGCGTTGGCAGGAAAGTTGCTATCTTTACTCAAGTCGAGCGTATATTTACCTTGAAAGATGGTGACGGAGAAATCATAATCGTTTACGTTGCCAATAAAAATAGCGTCAACGCCGGCATCGTTTCCGCCATCGGTTACCAAATCAAACGCTTCCTCCAGCTCGATACCCAAATAAGCGGCAACGGAAAGGCAAACAAACGCCCGCGAAGCCTTTCTGGTGATATCGCTTTTGCTCGGAAACTTATCGGGGTTATCGTTTACTATTTTTGTTATTCTTTGGTCTATAATGTGCTTATTGATGTCCATTGCCCAAGAATTTTATCATTTAGTTACGGCAAAAGTACTACTATTTATTGGATTAACAAATTTTTCTTTTTCCTCTTTCCGAAACCTTTCCGTTTCGTCCAGCATCTTTCCGTTTTCGATGCGGTAAAAGCGCT
The DNA here is from genome assembly GCA_031288885.1 of Prevotellaceae bacterium. Lineage (GTDB taxonomy): Bacteria > Bacteroidota > Bacteroidia > Bacteroidales > UBA932 > JAITMY01. Next base: position 12,474 of record JAITQP010000236.1, read on the forward strand.
GGTTGGTGGTGGCGCAGTCCAAGCCGCCCAGCGGCGCGATGTAGGGGCCTAACTTTACAAAGTCAAAGCGCTGCAACGAGCAGCCGTCGGGGAGGGTTTGCCGGCCCGAGTACCACGCAACCTTTAGGCGATGGCGGTTTGCCCTGCGCAGCGCCGCCGCCAGCCGCTCCACCTCGCGCGGAGCCGCGTCCCCGCCCATGAAGCAAACGCAGGTGATGGCGCTCCCATACTCCCTGAGCAGGCGCGCGAGCGCGGCTTCGTCCAGCGGCTCGCCGGCGTCCTCCATCAGCCAAGGGCTGTGGCAGCCCCTGCAGCGGTTGGGGCAGCCGGAGATGTTGATGGCCAGCGTCACCTCGTTCGGGACTTCCTGAAAAACTACGTCATAGCTGAGAAACTTTAGCATAGTAGCGCTGTGCAGCCTCCTGCTGCCGTGGTTGTGAAAAGTTGCTGACGCGCTTCATGTAGCCGATGATGCGGGTCAGGTAGTCCAGCTGCTGGCTTTTGCAGGCGGGGCACTCCCGCAGGTAGCGCTTGTCGATGTGCCCGCAGTCGTTGCACACCGTGTTGGGGATGTTGAACGTAAAGTAGCTGCACCCCTCCTGCGAGGCTACGCGCAGCAGCTGCCGGTACTGCGCCTTGCTCAGGTGCTCCTCAAGGTTGAGGTGCAGGGCGGAGCCGCCGGTCAGGTGCTCGGTGTAGCGGCGCCCGTGCAGGCGGAATTTATCTACGATGTTGAGCGCGCTGTCCTCCACCACGTAGAAGTAGCTGTTGTAGCAGTCGCGCTTCACCGCGTAGCCGTCGCGCCGGTCCCACTTGGCGTGCTTCACGCCGACGTTTTCGGCGGGTATCATTTCGCAGTTGAACATAACGTCCGCCGTGCGGTACTTCTTGTTGTAGCGCTCGATAAGCCCGAGCGTCTGGCGGACAAAGTTTTCGTACTTGGGGTTATCGCTTATCTCCATGCCCAGAAACTCGGCGGCCTCCACCATGCCGTTCACGCCAACGGTGAGGTACTGGCGGCTGAGGTTGATGTAGCCCGCGTCGAACAGGGGCAGCATGCCCTTTTTCCACAGGTACTTCAGGTTTTCGTTGTACGCCAGCTGCACCTTGTGCGTCAGCTCCACAATTTCCTCCAAGTACACCTGAAACGGCACCCCGCTGTTGACGGCGTGCTGGATGCAGCGGTTGAGGTTGATGGTCAGCACGCTTTTTGAGCCGGTGGAGACGCCGCCGGCCCCCAGCGTGTAGCTGAAGCCGTTGTCCTGAATTTCGTTGCGGAGGCGGCAGCAGCTGCTCAGCGAGTCGGCGTTGCTGCTCATGTAGGTGAAGAACGAGTGCCCGTCGGCGTACATTTCGGCGGTAAAGTCGCCGTACTCCTCGTCCTTGGGCTTTCCGCTTGCGGTGAGGAGCGCCATGGTTTCCACGGGGAAGGTGAGGATGGTGCGGGTTCGCTCGCGGTTAAACCACCGCATGAAGCGCTTTTGCAGCCAGCTGAGCGCGCGCCAGTCGGGCTTGCTGCCGTCGGGGAAGACGAAGCTCTCAAAGAGGCTCTCAAAGTAGTAGCGGTCGTAGTAGGAGATGTTCCAGAACACCGCCTGAAAGTTCCTCGCGCCCGTGGGCTGGTTGATGGAGTACACGATTTGCTCAAAGTGGTCGGTGATGACCTTATCCAGCGTGCGCTGCCGGCTGGACAAGTCGACCACCCTATCGGCGTGCAGGTAGTAGTCGCGCCCGTACTCCAGCCCGATGAAGTAGCTCATGTACATGAGGAACTCGGGCGTGGCGCAGGCGCCGCTCAGCATGCTGGCGACCATAAACACCATGTTCACAAACCCGCCGCAGAACGACTTCAGGTTGGTGGGCGCCTTGGAGTTGCCGCCAATCGACGCGGTGCCGCCAATCAGCCACGGGTACATGGTGATGCTGGCGCAGTAGCTGGCGAGGCTGGTCTCGTCGTTTTTGTAGAGGAAGTGGTGGTTGAGCAGGTCTACATACTTGTCGGCAACCTCCTTTCCGAACATTTCCTTTAGCCGGTCGGTGAGCAGCCGGCGGTTGAGGCGGATGAAGCTGGACTTGGGCAGCTCGCCGATGAGCGTTGCCATGTTCTTATTCTCCACGTTGGCGTTGGCGTCGAACTTGCTGCCCGTTGCGGCGTTGGAGGCGTTGCAGTAGTCTATCAGGAACTTGAGCTTATCGCGCACCTCGCGGTCTTCAAGGTGCCGCTGCCGGTAGAGCATGTAGGCTTTGGCCACGGCGTAGTACCGCTCCGCCATCAGCGCAACCTCCACCTGATTTTGTATTTCCTCCACCGTGATGTCGCTGGTGATGTTCACCCTACACAGAATGTTGCTGATAACCTCCTGCGTGGCAAAGCTGCCCACCGACAGGAACGCCTTTGCAACGGCATTCCTGATTTTTTCAATGGAAAAAGCCTCCTTTTTCCCGTCTCGCTTGACAATAAACAAATCCATAATTTTTTAACAGTTAACTAATATAAGCACGGACTTGTTAAGGGAGAGAATAAAGGGTAAGAGAAAGCGGTTGTACTCCAAATGCTGTGTGAGGGGAATAACATGTAACCATCTCTGTGTCGCCTTTCACCCGAAAGCCCGCAGTATGCAGTGTGCAGCATTCGGCAGGTCTTCTGGCTTGCTTCGGGTTGCGCGCCTTCCCGTCAAAAGTTGACAGTGGCTTTAGGATGCGCACCTTTTTTGCGAAACTTACAGCTACGGGGATAGCTCCTGACTTTCACAGGATTCCCTTTTAATCCAAAAAGCTTGGAACCGTATGTGGACGCAAAGATAGCTCATTTTTCCTTGCCCCCCCGCCCCCGCCGTCCAAAAATTACCACCAGCCTGTGTTCATTTCTATAATTCGACAAAGATTAATGGTTAAATGATTAATGATTAATGATTAATGGCGCGAGGCGTGCACACGGGACGGCTGTTTGCGGGGAGATTCCTCGCTGCGCTCGGAATGACGGGCGGTAGGGGGGAAAGGTACGCGAAGCGTGCGGGGACGGCGGTTTGCACGCTTCGCGCCCCTTTCTCCCCCATCCTCTGCCGTCATTCCGACCGACGCGCGCGAGGTACGAGCGCGTGGAGCGGAGGAATGACGGCAGAGGGGCGGTTTTTGTCAATTCCCCGTAGGGGAATAATATCAATAGAAACGGGTAATCCACCCAACCCTCATTCCCCGTAGGGGATTAATCGCCCCCATTAATCCCCTACGGGGAATGGGGAGCGCGTGGTGGCGTACGGTTTCTATTGATATTATTGCCCTACGGGCAATCGTCCCGCACATACACCACCACGGCGCGTTGTTAATGGTTAATGATTAATGACGCGAAGCGTGCGTGCGCAGGGGCATCCCATCGGGATGCATCGCTCGGTAGAAACGTCGCCCACCCCCACCTCTCCTGCATCCCGTAGGGATGCATCCCTACGGGATGCAAAAAGCACGTGAATATCCATGCTTTTCTACCGAGCGTTCCATTCCTACGGAATGGCAAATCCGCGGCACGCGTCGCGCGACCTCGACCAACCTCATTTTCAACCTCATTTTCTCTAACAAAACAACCCCAGTAGCCCAAGGGCGCCCCCACCCTCTCCCCAACCTCATTAAACCTCATTAATGAGGTAATGAGGTTAGGGATATTTATATTCATGCTCATAGGCTACTGAGGTTGGTTTGTTAGAGAAAATTAGGTTGGAAATGAGGTTGGTCGGGACGGCGCGAGGCGTGTGATACGCGATGCGTGCGGGGGCGGTGGGCGCCCCATAAAACAGTAGGGGCGGGTTTTCAAACCCGCCCCTACATCGCGAACATTAACGAATAATAAATAACAGCTAAATATCAGCCATTAATCATTAATCATTATTTTTCACCAGCAGCTGCGTTAGCGCGCCGCAGCGGACGATGTACATGCCCTGCGGCAGCGACGACGTGGATATGCGGTTGCTGCCGACGGACACCGCGGCGCGCAG
>JAITQP010000255.1 GCA_031288885.1 Prevotellaceae bacterium
TGGGCTGCGCATGCCGAGCACCCCCGGCAGCTACTTCCTTGTGCTTGAGGGAAAGGGCGGGAAAATAACGCTGTTAGTTATTAGCTATTAGTGATTAGTTATTAGTGGCGCAAGGCGTGCGGCGCATTGTTAATGATTAATGGTTAATGATTAATGATTAATGATTAATGGCGCAAAGCGTGCGCACCGTAGGGGGGGTGTTAATGATTAATGGTTAATGATTAATGATTAATGGCGCAAAGCGTGCATTGTAGGGGCGGGTTTTTGTTAATGATTAATGATTAATGGCGCAAGGCGTGCATTGTAGGGGCGGGTTTCAAACCCGCCCTTATTGCATACCACCCGCGCCCGTCCCCTGCCGTCATTCCGACCGACGCGCGCGAGGAACGAGCGCGCGGAGCGGAGGAACCTCCTTGCATACAGCCGTCCCCGCACGCCTCGCGCCGTTGCACGCTTTGCGCCGGATTGGAATGGCGCGACGCGTGCGCACGGGACGGCTGTTTGCGGGGAGGTTCCTCGCTGCGCTCGGAATGACGGCGCGGGAGGGAGGGGGAAGGGACGCGAAGCGTGCGACGGGACGGCTGTTTGCGGGGAGATTCCTCGCTGCGCTCGGAATGTCGGCGGGCGCGGGGGGGTGGGAAAGGGACGCGAAGCGTGCGACGGGACGGCTGTGTGCGAGGAGGTTCCTCGCTGCGCTCGGAATGACGGCGCGGCAGGGGGGAAAGGGACGCGAAGCGTGCGGGGACGGTGGTTGCACGCTTCGCGCCCCTTTTTCTCCACATCCTCGCCCGTCATTCCGACCGAAGCGCGCGAGGTACGAGCGCGCGGAGCGGAGGAATCTCCTTGCATACAGCCGTCCCCGCACGCTTTGCGCCGTTGCACGCGTCGCGCCATTGCGAGCGAAGCGAAGCAATCCAGAAAAACACGCTTTGCGCCGTCCCGACCAACCTCATTTTCAACCTAATTTCCCTAACAAAAAACCTCAGTAGCATGTAAGAATGAATATAAATACATCAACCTCATTACCTCATTTTAAATGGTGTTTAATGAGGTTGGGGAGAGGATAGGGGGTGTCCTCGGGCTACTGAGGTAGTTTTGTTTAAGAATTAGGTTGGAAATGAGGTTGCGGGGCGGCGCGAGGCGTGCAATGGCGCGAGGCGTGCAATGACGGCTGTTTGCAAGGAGATTCCTCCGCTGCGCGCGCTCGTACCTCGCGCGCTCCGGTCGGAATGACGGCAGGGGGCGGGCGTGGGTGGTGTGCACAGAGGGCGGGTTTGAAACCCGCCCCTACACGCTTCGCGCCACTAATCACTAATCACTAACAGCTAATCACTTCATTAAATTTGTACACCTGAAAATTTTCATGTAAGTTTGCGCTATGGGAATTTACCAACCACCGTTAGCGCAGGATGTTCCTTTCTTGGAGCGCGCCGCCCAAAGCCTGTACAGCAGATACGGCGAGCAAATCAGCTCGCTTACGCTTGTATTCCCCAGCCGTCGCGCGCGGCTGTACTTTTTTGGGTACCTCTCGCAGCTGCTTAGCCGCCCGCTGTGGCAGCCCAAGGCGACGGATATTGCCGAAATTTTTTCGCGCATCAGCGGGCTGAGCGAGGCAAACCGCTACCTGCAGGTGGCGGAGCTGTACAAGTGCTACCGGCGAAACCGCAACACCGACGAAACGTTTGAGCACTTCTACTTCTGGGGCGAGGTGATGCTCAACGATTTTGACGCGCTCGACAAGTACCTCGTGCGGGTTGACCCGCTGCTGCGAAACCTCGCCGCGCTGAAGGATATGGACGGCAGCCTCTCCTTTTTGAGCAGGGAGCAGCGGGCGGCCATACAGGCGTTCTGGCAGAACTTTTCGCCCGAAAAAACGGGGCGCCTGCAGGAGGATTTCGCCTCGCTGTGGAGCGCCCTGCTGCCCACCTATAACGACCTGCGGCAAGCGCTGCGCGAAAAAAACGTCGCCTATCAGGGGATGCTGTACCGCGAGGGCGCGGAGATTTTGCTGAAAGGCGGCTTTGACTTTGGAGCGGAGAGGTTTGCTTTTATTGGCTTCAACGCGCTCAACGAGTGCGAAAAGACGCTGCTGCGCCGCCTGCATCAGGAGCAGCGCGCCGAGTTCTTTTGGGACTACGACCGGTACTACATTGCCGACGGGCGTCAGGAGGCGGGGCTGTTTATGCGGCAAAATCTGAGGGAGTTTCCGCCCGTGGAGCCGGACGAGGACTACTCGCCCTTTGCCGAGGAAAAGGACATACAGGTTGTGGCCGCCACCTCAGACGTGCTTCAGGCCAAGCTGCTGCCGCGGCTGCTGGGCGAGGTGTGCGGCGGGCAACCGCTCGACCGCCGCACCGCCATTGTGCTTGCCGACGAGGGGCTGCTCATTCCGGCGCTCTACTCGCTGCCGCCGGAGACCGAGGCGCTCAACATCACCATGGGCTACCCGCTTTCGCAAACGCCCATCTACAGCTTGGTGGAGCTCCTCATCCGCCTGCACAAAAACGCGCGGGAGGCCGAAAATCAGCCCCCCAAATTCTACCACAAGGACGCGCTTGCGCTGCTGCAGCACCAGTACATCCGCATGGTTGCCGGATGGGAGGCGCGCGCGCTGGGCGACAAAATCATCCGCCAGAACCGCGTGTACGTGGCCGCCGCCGATTTACCTCCGGAGGAAACCAGCCGGTCGCGCTTTCCCGTGCGCCGGCTGTTCGCAAAGCTGCCAACGTCCGGCGACTTCACTGCGCTGCTGCGCCGGCTGCTGGAGGCCATTGCCACCACCGAGGCGGCGGAGGACAGCCTCGACAGCAAGCTGCGGCGCGAGTACGTGGCCTACGCCTGCAAGTCGCTCAACCAGCTCGCCGACGCGCTCCGCGAGTGCGACATGCAGCCGGAGCTGCCCGTATTCCTCACCATTCTGCGCAGCGCGCTAAAGGGCGTTCGCATCCCGTTTGAGGGCGAGCCCGTGGCAGGATTGCAGGTGATGGGCATCTTGGAAACCCGCACGCTGGACTTCGAAAATCTGGTGATACTTTCGCTCAACGACGATATCTTCCCGCGCGGCGAAACCACGCCGTCGCTCATCCCCTACAACCTGCGCCGCGGCTTTGGCTTGCCCACCGTTGAGCAGCACGAGGCCATGTACGCCTACTACTTCTACCGGCTGCTGCAGCGCGCCAAGCGGGTGCGGCTGGTGTACAACAGTCAGGGCGGCGACAGCCGCAGCGGCGAGGTGAGCCGCTACCTGCGCCAGCTGATGATGGAAAGCCCGCACAGCGTAGCCGAGCGCAGCGTTTCGTACAGCGTAACGCACGCGCCCGCAAGGCCCATTGTGGTAGACAAGGCGGGCGCGGTGGCCAAAATCCTCGCAGCATTTCTGGACGGAGGCGAAAGGGCTGTTTCGGCAAGCTCCATCAACAGCTACATCGCCTGCCCGCTCCGCTTCTACTTTGCGCAGGTGGCGCAGCTGCGCGAGCCGGAGGAGGTGGACGAGGAGGTGGACGGGCGTATGCTGGGAAACATTTTTCACCGCGTTATGCAGAAGCTCTATGAACCGTTCCTCGGCAAAAGCATTTCGGCGGCCGACATCGCGGAGCTGCTGCAAAACAGGGCGGGAATTGCGGCGCTCGCGGAGGCGCAAACGGCGGCGGAATTTTTTCACGACGAAAAGGAGGTTGCCGAAATGTCGCGAAACGGCAAGCTGCTCATGGTAAAGGAAACCGTTGTGAGGTACGCTGAGGGGACGCTGCGCTACGACATGCGCTGCGCGCCGTTCACGGTGGCGGGGCTCGAGGAGAAGATAGCGCACGCGCTGCCCGTCACCGTGGGGCAACGCCAAAGGGCGGTGAACCTGAAGGGGTACGTTGACCGGATAGACGCGGCGGGCGGAGGCCTGCGGGTCATTGACTACAAAACGGGCAGCAGCCTCAACGGAAAAAAGATGAAGTTCCTCTCGGTTGATGCGCTGTTTTCGGACAGGGAGGCGGAGCGCCGTCCGGAAATCCTGCAAACGCTGCTCTACTCGTCCATCATGCGCGCGGAAAAGCGCGCGGAGAAGGTAACGCCCATGCTGCTCTTCATCCGCAGCATTTGCAAGAGCGACTTCGACGGCAGCCTCAAGGTAAAGGGCGGCGCGGGCTACGCCGAGGTGGACGACGCAACGCCGCTCCTGCCGCGCTTTGAGGAGCTGCTCCACGCCAAGCTCTCCGAGCTGTTCGACGTATCGCAGCCCTTTGTCCAGACCGCCGACGCCGAGGCGTGCGAGCTCTGCCCATACAACGAAATTTGTCACCGATAAACCTATTTATAGCGAACAACCATGGAATTTTTTAAAAAACACCAGCACCTCATTCCCTTTATTGCCGCCGCGCTGCTCATCGTGCTGCTGCTGCCGCGCGAGGGAAAGTTTCAGTACGAATTTCAAAAGGGGAAAATGTGGCAGCACAAAACGCTGTACGCGCCGTTTGATTTCCCCATCTACAAAACCGAAACGGAGCTGGCCAACGAAAAGCGGCAAACGCTGAGCTCCGTCACGCCCTACTACGACCGCGACAGCAGCGTGTACTACGTGCAGCGGGCGGACTTGGCAAGCGCCTTCCGCGCGTCGCTGCGCGCCACCTACAACAGCCCCGACCGCGGCGGGCTGTCGCAAAGCGCCTACTACAACCTCGCCAACAAAATCCTGCCGGAGATGCTGCGGCAGCTGAAGTTCATTTACGGCAAGGGAATACGCGAGCCAAACTCCGTTGCCGAAAGCTACCTCAGCTCGTCCGGAGCAACGCTGGTGGCGCTCACCGGACATCGGGCAACGGAGTACCCAAGCGAGGAGTGCTTTACCCCGCAGAGCGCCTACCTCTACCTCTCCAACCGCCTGCAGTCGATGTGGAGCGACGCCGAGCAGGCGTTCTACAGAAAGCTCGACGTGCATAGCTTTCTCAAGCCCAACCTCCGCTTCAACGAGCGGATAACGACGCTGGAGCTCGAGCAGCGAATGGCGGCCATATCGCCCACGCAGGGAATGGTGAGCGCGGGGCAGCAAATCGTGGCGCAGGGCGAGGTGGTAAACACCAACACCTTTAGCATGCTTTCATCGTTCCGCTACGAGTACGAGCAGCGGGTAGGCTACGCCGGCAACAAGTGGCTCCTGCTGGCGGGGCAGCTGATGCTAACGCTCCTCTTCATCGCAACGCTCTACCTCTACATCTTTTTGCTGGGCGAAAAAAAATCCGTCAGCTTCAAGAAGAACTGCTTCCTGATGCTGCTCGTCGCCTCGTTCTTCCTCCTCACGCTGTGGATTAGCCGGACGGGCATCGCCAGCATTTACATCATTCCCTTTGCCGCCGTGCCCATCTTCATCTGCACCTTTTTCGACGCCAAGGTAGCGCTGATTACCCACCTCGTTACCACCATGCTGGCGGCGTTCATTTTGCCCAACAGCTATGAGTTTTGCCTCATCTCCAGCTTTGTGGGGTTTGGCGCGACGTACAGCAGCAAGGACGTGTACCGCCGCAGCCGGCTCTACCGCACGGCGGCCATCGTGTTTGCCCTCTACTGCATCGCCTACATCACGCTCACGCTCATCAAGGACGGCAGCCTGACGGCGGAGTGGCGCATTTACCTTTGGTTTGCCGTCAACGCGGCGCTGGTGATAGCCATGCAGCAGCTGGTGTACGTATTTGAAAAAATATTCGGGTTTACCTCCGACAGCACGCTCATGGAGCTTTCGGACACCAACAACACGCTGCTGCGCAAGCTGGCGGAGGTGGCGCCCGCCACGTTTCAGCACTGCCTGCAGGTGGCCAACTTGGCCGAGAGCGTTGTGCGGCAGATTGGCGGAAACCCCATGCTGGTGAGGGCGGGCGCGCTCTACCACGACATCGGGAAGATGAACAACCCAACCTACTTTATCGAAAATCAGGAGGCGGCCTTTTCGCCCCACCACCGCCTCGATCCCGAGGAGAGCGCGCGCATCATCGTCCGGCACGTGACCGACGGCGTGACCATTGCCCGCAAAAACCGCCTCCCCGAGACCATCACGCGCTTCATCCGCACGCACCACGGCACCTCAACGGTGGGCTACTTTTACCGCGCGTACAAAGAAAAATATCCCGAGGCTGCCGATTTCTCCGCGTTCCACTACCCGGGCCCCAACCCAACCTCCAAGGAGCAGGGCGTGCTCATGATGGCCGACGCGGTGGAGGCGGCCTCGCGTACCCTCACAAAGTTCACGCCGGAGTCCATCAGCAACATGGTGGAGACCGTGGTCACCGCCAAAATGAACGGAAAAATGCTGGAGAACACCGACCTCACCTTCAACGACGTGAGCACCGC
>JAITQP010000145.1 GCA_031288885.1 Prevotellaceae bacterium
GCCGCCCGGCTGGGTAGCGACCTTAACCGAGACGGTGAGTACGAGCTGCAAACCAAGGCCAACAACACCGCCGTGGCACTCAAGTTGACCGCCCTGCGCGCCCAGACCACGCCGGTGGACACCACCGGCCTCGCGGCGTGGGGAAAAGCCAACGAAATAGACCTCGTGCAGCTGGTGGTGCAAGCCCCGGATTATGGCGGGATGAAAACCTCCCGGGTGGCGCAGCTGGTGGACTGCAACACCGGAAAACTCTCTGAACGAGGTATGTACCGCATGGTCTTCACCCCCAAAGGGGTTGACATCAATGCAGTGATAGAGCTGGTGCCGGTTGCCGGCGGGGTGTTTGAGATGGGGTGCAAGGACGGTAGGGACGGCACGTGCATCTCCAACGAAACGCTTCACTGGGTGAAGGTGAACGACTTTCACATTGGGAAGTACCCGATAACGCAGGCGCAGTGGAGGGCGGTGATGGGGTGGCTGCCCAGCAGCATTACCAGCACCTACAAAGGCGATAGTAAGCCCGTGATTTTCGTGAGCTATAACGAGATAGTGCATCCGGACACGGGGTTTCTTGCAAAGCTGAACGTGCTTACGGGGAAAAATTACCGGTTGCCTACGGAGGCGGAGTGGGAGTACGCGGCGCGTGGGTGCGATGCTGGGGCGTGCGAGAGCAAGCTGTACAGCGGCAGCACCATCATTGGGGATGTAGCCTACTACGGCAAATCTTCGGGCGGCCCAACAACCGTAGGCACACTCTCCCCCAACGCGCTGGGCATTTATGACATGAGCGGTAACGTTTGGGAGTGGTGCTACGACTATTATGGCGGTTACTCCAGTAGTTCAGAGTCTTCTCCTGTAGATAACCCTACAGGCCCTACTACACTCGGCTCTGACCGCATGCTGCGCGGCGGTAGCTGGGACCTTGACGCGAAATACAGCCGCGTTGCCCATCGCAACGGCCGCGCGCCCAGCGCCCGCGGCAACTTCTTCGGCTTCCGCGTGGTTATGCCTTAGTTTTTCCTGCGGCGTCCGCTCTTTCCTGTAAGCTACCCGCTGCGCCGGTCTACGGAGCGGGCGGAGCAGGTGGTCGGAAAAAATTTAGAGCTAATATTCTTTAGTATTAATGATTATATTAAGTCCAATAAAAATTTACATTAACGGAGAGGCACGCTTTGCGCCGCCCCGACCAACCTCATTTCCAACCTAATTTTCTCTAACAAAACAGTACCTCAGTAGCACGTGAAGAATGAATATAAATATCCCGACCTCATTACCTCATTATTTTAAATGGTGTTTAATGAGGTAATGAGGTCGGGGAGGTGGTGGGGGCAACCTTGGGTTATGAGGTGGTTTTGTTGGGAAAATGAGGTTGGTCGGGGTGGCGCGAGGCATGCAATGGCGCGAAGCGTGCTGAAAACAACCTGCAATATCGGAGTGGCGGTGCGCAAAATTAGGTCGAATGAAGTATAATTTAACCTCCACTATTCTCTTATTTGCGAAGAAAAATGTAACTTTAGGATACAACTGATAAGCTCTCCCCCGTAGCTCTCGAGCAAGGGGTTGTGCGCCAACGCTAAAAATGCCATGCGCCTGAGGAAATGGAGGCCGAGAGGAGGAGAGCTAAGAATTATCTATAATAGCTATGAGCAATGAAAAATTTATTATATCTGCTGTTACTGCTGCTACCGTTGCTGGCGCCGCTCGGCAGCGTACGCGCCGCCGTTGGCGAGGCTTACCACGAGGTGAAAGGAGGCGGCAGCATGCTGTGGTCGAGCTTGGCGCCGCTCTCCGGCGGCGACGCCCGCAACAAAATAGGCTTTGGCGGAGGCGCCAGCTACATCTACCACTTCAACAACCAGCTGAGCTTCCACTCGGGGCTGGAGGCTACCCTCTACGGTGGAAACTCCCACTTGGGCGACATAAGCGAGCTCTCTACGGTCATCATTCCCGAAGAGTGGCTTTGGAAAGGCGACCAATCGTTTGAGCTCAGGAGCCACTTCTCCAGCTACGCCGTTCAGCACTCCGCCGTGTACCTGCAAATGCCGCTGCTGGTGGGCTACGAGCGGACGCTGCCGCAAATGGAGTGGCTGAGCTGGTACGTTACCGGCGGCTTTAGGCTGGGGCTCCCGCTTTGGGGCGAAAGCAGCGCGCAGATGGACAACATCACCATGGAGGGCTACTTTGACTATGAGGACTACCCGATAGACGATATAAAAAACCTGCTGGGGTTTGGAAGCTACCCGAGCGAGCACCGGAGCGCCGCGCTTGAGCTGGGGTTTAGCGCCACAAGCTACTTAGAGCTTGGGCTAAAGCAGAAGCTGATGGAGGGCTACAACCTCTACATCGGGATTTTTGGGGAGTACAGCCTGTACAGCGCCTTAGGGGGCAACACCCGCTCGCACATATACGAGTACGAGGCGCTGCCCTTTTCAACCGGCAGCTACTACAGAATTCGCTACACGCCGGCGTCGCACGTTACCGGCACCTACAGCAGAACTTTCTACCCCATGGCGTTTGGGATAACGCTGCGCTTTGGCATAGAAATAAACCGGATGAAGTTTACCAACACGCGCATGCTGCAAATGCGCTACATGGACTTTTAGGTAGCGCTTAGCGGTTAAGCACCAACGGTTAATGCGTCAACCCTTGGCAGGATAAGGGATGGCTATTTGTTTATCCAAAAAAAATGGCTACATTTGCACCCCAAAAATTGATTAATTCTAAAAAATGTACCACGCATGAACAAAAAGCTATTCCCTATTACCCTTGTAGCCGCATGCCTATTTGCGGCGTCGTGTAGCAAGGACAACGACGACACAAACCAACCTAACGCCTACACCATTGATTTCTCCAACCTGACGCTGGAGAAAAACAGCCACTGGAACGGCAGCGACAGCAGCGGAAAATTCAGCAGCGGCAAGGCGACTTTTCTGAACAGCTACACCTACCATGCTGATTTCGGCTACGAATCATGGGGCGGCTTTGCCTACTCCAACCAAAACGACACCTCCTTGAGCAGCCCCACCGCCCAGTATGACGTATATACCGCCACCCCAAACACCAAGGGCGTCTTTGCCGTGGGCTACATGGACACCTACTTGCTCACCCCCACCATCCCCACCATAACGTTCGACGAGCCCGTTGCGCTCAAAAGCGCATCCTTTGCCCTCAACGCTTACGCGTATAAGAGCATGAGGGACGGAGACGGCTTTGCAAAGAAATTTGCGGCGGAAGACTGGTACAAGATTACCATCAAAAGCTTTGACCGCAACGACGTGGTTACGGGCTCGCTGGAGGTGTACCTTGCCGATTTCCGCGACGAGAAAAGCCTGCTCGTTGATAGCTGGACGAAGTTCAGCCTTGCGCCGCTCACGGCAGGCAAGCTGACCTTTGAGGCGAGCAGCTCGGATAACGGCGAGTGGGGAATGAACACCCCCGCGTACTTTTGCATTGACGACATAGCCGTGGAGGCAATTAAGCAGGAGTAGCCGCCTCCGGTAAACAGGGTACTTTAAACACCCTTGCTCAGCGCTTTAAAAACAAAGGTTTTTAAAGCGCTTTTTTCGTGATTTTGGGGGATTAGCTCGCTCAAAGTCGCCAAAACCGGTAAAGCAAAAAACGCCAACAATCTAAAACAACGATTATTGACGTTCAAAGGCGTACCCGGGACGGGAATCGAACCCGTACGAACATTTCTGCTCACAGGATTTTAAGTCCTGCGTGTCTACCTATTCCACCACCCGGGCAAGAAAACGAGGGTACAAATGTAGTAAAAATTTTTGAACTGCGAACAGCGTTGCTGCGGCGGTAGCTTTTTCCCGTTACTGCACGCGCGTTTTGCTCGCAATAATCGCCGCAACAAGCTGATAGCTGGCAGGTGAAAAATAATTTGCAAAAATCAAGGGTTTTATTTGTTGGTTTGCAAAAAAAATTCTACTTTCGCGAGTTGTGCACGCGCACGATGATATGTGCTTTGCATTGAACGATAACAAGCTATAAATCAACCCACATGAAAAAGTTTTTGGACGACAACTTTTTGCTCGAAACGCCTACTGCCGAGCGCCTTTACCACCATCACGCGGCCAAGATGCCGATAGCGGACTACCACTGCCACCTCAACCCCGAATTTATTGCCAACGACAGGAAGTTCGACAACCTCGGGCAAATCTGGCTCGAGGGTGACCACTACAAGTGGCGCGCCATGCGCACTAACGGCATAGCCGAGCGCTTCTGCACGGGCAAGGATACCACCGATTGGGAGAAGTTTGAGAGGTGGGCGGAAACCGTCCCCTACACCATGCGCAACCCGCTCTACCACTGGACGCATCTGGAGCTCAAGGCGGCCTTTGGGGTGGAAAAGCTGCTGAGCCCAAGCACGGCAAAGGAAATTTTTGACGAGTGCACCGCCAAGCTGCGCACGCCCGAGTACTCGGCGCGCGGGCTGATGAAAAAGTTCAACGTAAAGGTGGTTTGCACCACCGACGACCCCGTTGACAGCCTCGAGCACCACATGGCGCTCAGGCGCGAAAACTTTGAGGTGCAGGTGCTGCCCACGTGGCGCCCCGACAAGGCGATGGCGGTGGAGCAGCCCGCAAGCTTTCGCGCGTACGTGGAGCGGCTGTCGCAGGTGTCGGGCGTGAGCATCGGCAAGTACGCCGATTTGCTGAGCGCGCTGCGCAAGCGGCACGATTTCTTTGCCGAAGCCGGCTGCAAGCTGAGCGACCACGGCATTGAGGAGTTCTACGCGGAGGATTACGCGCAAAGCGAAATAGACGCTATATTTAATAAGGTATACGGCGGACGGGAGCTCACGGCGGCGGAAGCGCTGAAGTTCAAATCGGCCATGATGGTGGAGTTTGCCGTGATGGACTGGGAGAAAGGCTGGGCGCAGCAGCTGCACTACGGCGCGCTGCGCAACAACAACACCCGCCTCTTTAGGCAGCTGGGCGCCGACACAGGGTTTGACTCCATTGGCGACTTTACCGTGGGTAAAAGCTTGGCAAAGTTCCTCGACCGGTTAGACGTGATGGATAAGCTCACCAAAACCGTCCTCTACAACCTCAACCCGCGCGACAACGACTTAATCGCCACCATGGCGGGCAACTTTCAGGA
The DNA here is from genome assembly GCA_031288885.1 of Prevotellaceae bacterium. Taxonomy (GTDB): domain Bacteria; phylum Bacteroidota; class Bacteroidia; order Bacteroidales; family UBA932; genus JAITMY01. The sequence goes on from JAITQP010000145.1 coordinate 5,113, forward strand.
CGGCAGCGTTGCCGGAAAGATACAGTTTGGCTCGGGCTGGTGGTTTCTTGACCAAAAGGTGGGCATGGAGGCGCAGCTGAGCTCGCTCTCGCTGCTGGGCCTGCTGAGCCGCTTTGTGGGCATGCTCACCGACTCGCGCAGCTTTTTGAGCTACCCGCGCCACGAGTACTTCCGCCGCATACTCTGCAACCTCATTGGGCGGGATGTGGAAAAGGGCGAGCTGCCGGAGAGCGAGCTGCCGTTCTTGGGGCAAATGGTGGAAAACATTTCGTTCAACAACGCGAAAACCTATTTCGGATTTTAGCTATATTTGCATCCTCGTTTGTTCGTAGTAAATTGAGTAATTACTTAATCGTATTTTAAATCCATGAGTAAAAAAATTGTCACCTTTGGAGAAATTATGTTGCGCTTGGCCACGCCCAACAACCTTCGCTTTAGCCAAGCAAAGGAGCTCACCGCAACGTTTGGCGGAGGCGAGGCAAATGTTGCCGTATCGCTTGCCAACTATGGCTTGAACGCCGAATTTGTTTCGCGCTTGCCGCAAAACGATATTGCCAAATCCTGCGAAATGGAGCTGCACCGCTACGGCGTGAGCACCCAAAATATGCTCTACGGCGGCGAGCGGCTGGGGATTTACTTCCTCGAAACGGGCGCCGTGGCGCGCCCCAGCAAGGTGGTGTACGACCGCGCCCACTCCGCCATTGCCGACATTAAGACCGGCATGGTGCGCTGGCAGGAGGTGCTCAAAGACGCGCAGTGGTTTCACTGGACGGGTATTACGCCCGCCCTTTCGCAGGGCGCCGCCGACGCCTGCCTCGAGGCTATCAAGGTAGCCAACAGCTTGGGCGTAACGGTTTCAACCGACCTCAACTTCCGCAAGAACCTGTGGAAATACGGCAAAACCGCCGCTGAGGTGATGCCCGCGCTGGTGGAAGGCTGCGACGTTATCTTGGGCAACGAGGAGGACGCCGAAACGGTGTTCGGCATAAAGCCCCAAGGCTTTGACGTTACCAAAACCGGCGGGCACGTGGACGCAACGGCTTTTCAGTCCGTGTGCGAGCAGCTCATGCAGAAGTTTCCGCGCGCCAAAAAGGTCATCATCACGCTGCGCGGCTCCATCAACGCCAACCACAACACGTGGGCGGGCGTGCTGTTCAACGGCAAGCAGCTCTACCAATCGCCCGGGTACGACATCACCCACATTGTTGACCGCGTGGGCGGCGGCGACTCGTTTATGGGCGGCCTCATCTACGGGCTCATCACCTACGCCGGCGACGACCAGAAAGCCCTGAACTTTGCCGTGGCGGCCTCGTGCCTCAAGCACACCATCTACGGCGATTTCAATCAGGTGACGGTGGCGGAGGTCGAAAAGCTGATGAGCGGCGACGCTTCGGGACGCGTGGCAAGATAATTAGGAATTAAGAATAGCATCATCAAAAATAATTCCGTTGGTGCTGTTCCCCGTAGGGGAATAATATCAATAGAAACGGGCAATCCACCCAACCTCCATTCCCCGTAGGGGATAAATAGAAATTGGTGGAGCGGTTAAAGCCCTACGGGCTACCAAAAATATGGGTGCACATTTTTCTATTGATATTATTGTCCTACGGACAATTCACAAAATCTCATAAAACTACTAACAACTACATTAACTAATACGATATGTCAAGATTTACAAAGCTCCAGACGCTTGGCGCTATTACGGCAACCGGCATGGTGCCGGTGTTCTACCACAAAGATATTGAAGTCGCAAAGCACGTTGCCAAGTCGTGCTACGCGGGAGGCGTGCGCGCGTTTGAGTTCACCAACCGCGGCGATTTTGCGCACGAAATTTTTGGCGAGCTGGTAAAGTACGCGGCGGCGGAATGCCCCGACCTCATTGTGGGCGTTGGGTCTGTCGTGGATCCGGCTACGGCGGCGCTGTACCTGCAGCTGGGCGCCAATTTTGTCGTAGGCCCCCTGTTCAACCCCGAGGTCGCCAAGATTTGCAACCGCAGGTTGGTGCCCTACACGCCCGGGTGCGGGTCGGTTTCCGAGGTGGGGTTTGCGCAGGAGGCGGGGTGCGACCTGTGCAAGGTTTTCCCCGGCGACGTGCTGGGGCCCAACTTCGTGAAAGGCCTGAAAGCCCCCATGCCGTGGTCGATGCTGATGGTAACCGGCGGCGTAAAGCCCGAGGAGGCCAACCTGAAAAGCTGGTTCGACGCAGGCGTAACGTGCGTGGGCATGGGTAGCAACCTCTTCCCCGCCGAGGTCATCAAGGCGCAGAATTGGGACGCCATTACCGCCAAGTGCAAGGAAACTTTCGGGTATATTGCGGCCGTTCGCAAGAAATAGCTGAATAAACAATGAATTTTAAACCGTAAAAAAACTTAAAATTATGCTTGCTTCAACGAACACAACGGGCAGAAAAACAAATTACAGGTGGGTAATTTGCGCCATGCTATTTTTTGCCACCACCGTCAACTACCTCGACCGTCAGGTCTTATCGCTGACGTGGGACGAATTTATCAAGCCCGAATTTCACTGGAACGAAGAGCACTACGGCAACATTACGTCGGTGTTCTCCATTTTTTATGCTATCTGCATGCTTTTTGCCGGACGCTTTGTGGAGTGGATGGGAACCAAGAAGGGGTTTCTGTGGGCTATTGGCGTATGGAGCGTTGGCGCCTGCCTGCACGCCGTCTGCGGGCTCGTTACGGAGGCGAGCGTTGGGCTGAGCAGCGCGGCGGAGCTGGCGCAGGCCACCGGCGATGTGGCGGTAGTGGTGGCCACCATTAGCATGTACTGTTTTCTGGTGGCGCGATGCGTGCTGGCGCTCGGCGAGGCGGGCAACTTTCCCGCCGCCATCAAGGCAACCGCCGAGTACTTCCCCAAAAAAGACCGCGCCTACGCAACCTCCATTTTCAACGCCGGAGCGTCCATCGGCGCGCTTTTTGCGCCCCTGTCCATTCCGCCGCTGGCCAAATACTTCGGGTGGGAGATGGCGTTTATCATCATCGGTGTGCTCGGCTTCATCTGGATGGGATTTTGGGTATTCCTCTACGACAAGCCGGCAAAGAGCAGGTTTGTCAGCCCGTCTGAGCTGGAGTATATTGAGCAGGACAAGCACGAGCAGGTAGCAAAGGCAAAGGTTGCCGCGCCGCAGCAGCCGGAAAACAAGATACCGTTCTTGGATTGCTTCGCCTACAAGCAAACGTGGGCTTTTGCCGTAGGCAAGTTCATGACCGACGGGGTTTGGTGGTTTTTCCTCTTCTGGACGCCCTCCTACCTGAACATGCAGTTTGGCATAAAAACGTCCGACGGGCTTGGCATGGCGCTCATCTTCACGCTCTACGCCGTGGTGACAGTCCTTTCCATTTTTGGCGGCAAGCTGCCAACCATCTTCATCAACCGTAGCGGACAAAATCCTTACGCGGCGCGCATGAGGGCGATGCTGATATTCGCATTCTTCCCGCTGCTGGTGCTGCTTGCCCAGCCGCTCGGCATGCAGTTTGCCGGACTTGGCCAAAACGCCGCTTGGATTCCGGTGCTGCTCATATCCATGGGCTGCGCCGCCCACCAAGCGTGGAGCGCAAACCTTTTCTCCACCATTGGCGACATGTTCCCCAAGGGCGCCATTGCCACCATCACCGGTATTGGCGGCATGGCAGGAGGCGTTGGCTCCATGATTTTGCAGAAAAGCGCAGGAAATCTCTTTGTTCACGCCGGCGAAACAAACATGCACTTCTTGGGCTTTGAGGGCAAACCGGCAGGATATTTCGTCATTTTCTGCATCTGCGCCGTAGCCTACCTCATCGGCTGGTCGGTAATGAAAACGCTCGTACCAAAGTATAAACCAATAGTAGTTTAGTGGTTAATGATTGCCGACCATACAACCTCATTTCCAACCTAATTCTTAAACAAAACAACCTCAGTAGCAAAGAACGATGAATATAGATATACCAACCTCATTACCTCATTTTAAGCGGTGTTTAATGAGGTAATGAGGTTGGGGAGAAGGATGGGGGCAACCTCTGGCTACTGAGGTAGTTTTGTTAGAGAAAATGAGGTTGAAAATGAGGTAGCTGGGCGGCGCAAGGTGTATGTTGCTATACCCACAATGACGTGCACGCCATGCGCCGTCCCGTTAGGTAGGGTGTACAAACGCAACGAAATTTTTCTGCTGATTTTTTGTCGAGGGGAAATTATCGTTGCGCCACTAATAACTAATCACTAATAGCTATCAAAGTTCTCTTACACAAAATCTACATCGACGGCTCGTGTATTGCCGTTGCCGAAATGCCGGACGGGGAAAATCTCCCGCCCGACAAGTTCTTTTCTGCGCAGGAGGAGCAGGAGTACCGGCAGCTGGGCAACGCCAAGCGAATACGCGAGCGCGCGGCAACCCTCCACCTGCTGCACCGCACGCTGGGCGTTGAGGACGCGCTGCACCACCACCCCAACGGTAAGCCATACCTTGCGGCGGGCTCGCACCACATTAGCATTTCGCACACGCGCAGCCACGTGGCGCTCGCGCTGCACCCGTGCAGGGAGGCGGGTGTTGACGTGGAGAGCATGCTGCGCAGCATGCAAAAGGTTGCGCCGCGCTACCTCTCGGCAGACGAGCTGGCGCGCTGCACCACGCAGGCGCAGCAGTGCGTGGCGTGGTGCGCCAAGGAAACCGTGTACAAGCTGGCAGGCGAAGAGGGGGTAGATTTTGCAGAGCACATACGCCTGAGCCCGTTTGACGTAAGCGCAGAGGGAAGCATTGCGGCAACCTTTTCAGGAAAAAACAAAACCGCAGATTTTACAATACACTACAGAATTATAGACGAACTTGCCGTTTGCTATAGCTTTGGTTAGTGATTAGCTATAAATTTTTGTCAATGTTTTTGTTATGTCCGAATCTCAAAACATAGAGTACAAATCCTTGTGGCACGAGGAATATTTAGATTGGATTTGCGGCTTTGCCAATGCGCATGGTGGCAAACTCTATATCGGCAAAGACGACAACGGAAAGGTGATAGGTATTGCCGATTATAAAAATTTGATGGAGAAAATCCCCAACAAAATCAAAAATCAGCTGGGCATTACTGCCGAAGTCAATCTTTTGCAGGAAAATGGCAAGCATTACATAGAAATCGTTGTTACTCCCTACTCAGTTCCTATTTCGTTGCGAGGCAGGTATTTTTATCGCAGTGGTAGCGTGAAGCAGGAGTTAACCGGTGCTGCATTGAACGAATTTTTATTAGAGCGTATTGGCAAAAAGTGGGACAGTGTGCCTGTTCCAAACGTTCAAGTTGAAGATTTGAAATCGGAAACTTTTACTTTCTTCAAGGAAAAAGGCATAAAAAGTAATCGTATTGATGAAGACTGTAGCAACGATACTCCATTTCAAGTACTTGAAAATCTAAAGTTTGTAGATAAAAATCTTTTAAGCAGAGCCGCCATAATGCTCTTTCACCCCGACCCTGAAAAATTTGTGTCGGGTGCATATATCAACATCGGATTTTTCCGTACCGACAGCGATTTGTTGTTTCAGGACGAAGTACACGGCAATCTCTTTGAGCAAGTTGAAAAAACAATGGATTTTCTGCTAACAAAATACACCAAAGCATTGATTTCTTACGAGGGACTTACGCGGGTTGAAGCTTACGAATATCCCAAAGATGCTTTGCGCGAGGCGTTGCTAAATGCCGTTGCACACAAAGATTATACGGGTCCGTATCCTATTCAAATCAGCGTATATGCCGACAAAATTATGATTTGGAATTACGGACGATTACCTGAAAATTGGACTGTCGAAGATTTACTTGACAAGCATTCCTCGCAACCGCGTAATCCGGATATTGCAACCGCTTTTTTCCGAAGTGGTTATGTTGAATCTTGGGGGCGAGGAGTGGACAAAATGAAAAATTTATGTCTTGAAGCCAAAATTCCTGCACCTCAATTTTCCTGCAAAGGCAACGATTTTTGGACTGTTTTCCGCAAAGACATTTACAACAAAGAAGATTTGAGTAAGTTAGGGCTGAGTGAAAGGCAAATAAAAGCTGTGTTGTATGTTAAAGAGAATGGAAAAATCACCAACAAGGAGTATCAAGAGTTAAATAACACAATGGATAGAACTGCTTTGCGGGATATAGAAGAATTGATGAGTAAGGAAATTCTCAAAAGAGAAGGAGAGGGGAAAAATACATATTACAGAATCTAAATTGTCGGGATTGTCGGGAATGTCGGGAATGTCGGGAATATGTCGGGAATATGTCGGGAATGTCGGGAAAGGAAAGTACATTATTCCTTAAATGTCCGAATAAAATAGAGTTTATATAAAGTACAATAGATTTTTTCAAATAACGATTTATAAGGTACTACATGCAATATGGTTTTATACGTTGCTTTCCGCACGCTTTGCGCCACTAATAGCTAATAGCTGATAGCTAATCACTGTTTAAACAGCTTTTGCAGCATTTCCTCTATCTTTCCGGCAAAGACGACCTCTATACCCTCCGACTTTTTCGCGCCCTTTTGGTTGTATTTGGACACAAAAATCTTCTTGAAGCCCAGCTTTTCGGCCTCCGAGATGCGCTGGTCTACGCGGGCAACGGGGCGCACCTCGCCCGACAGGCCTACCTCTGCGGCAAAGCAGCAGCCCGCCGGAATGGGCAGGTCAAAGTTGGAGGAGAGCGTGGCCACCGCCACCGCAAGGTCGATGGCGGGGTCGCTCACCCGCAGCCCGCCGGCGATGTTGAGAAACACGTCCTTGCTGGCCAGCCGGAAGCCCGCCCGCTTTTCGAGCACGGCGAGCAGCATGTTGAGGCGGCGAATGTCAAATCCGGTGGTGCTGCGCTGCGGCGTGCCGTACACCGCCGTGCTCACCAGCGCCTGAATTTCGATGAGGAACGGGCGCACGCCGTCCACGGAGGAGGCAATGGCGATGCCGCTTAGCGGCTCTTGGTGGTGCGTGATGAGCATTTCCGACGGGTTGCTCACCTCGCGCAGCCCCGCCCCCGTCATTTCAAAAATGCCCAGCTCGGAGGTGGAGCCAAAGCGGTTTTTGGTGGAGCGCAGAATGCGGTATATGTGCTGGTTGTCGCCCTCAAACTGCATCACCACGTCCACAATGTGCTCCAGCACCTTGGGGCCGGCAATAACGCCATCCTTGGTGATGTGCCCGATGACAAACACGGGCGTCCCCGTTTCCTTGGCGTACTTGAGCAGCAGCGCGGCGCAGTCGCGTATCTGCGAAATGCTGCCCGCCGAGCTCTCAATGCGCTTGCTGGCCAGCGTCTGGATGGAGTCTATCACGATGAGGTTGGGCTTGAGCTCCTGCGCGTGCGCCAGAATGTTTTCGAGCACCGTTTCGCTCAGGATGTAGCAGGCCTTTCCGCTACCGCCAAGGCGGTCGGCGCGCAGCTTGATTTGCTGGGCGCTCTCCTCGCCGCTCACGTAGAGCGTTTTCATGAGCGGGTTTTTCAGCGCCAGCTGTAGCGCCAGCGTCGACTTACCGATGCCCGGCTCGCCGCCAATGAGCACCATGCTCCCCGGCACAAGCCCCCCGCCCAAAATCCTGTCCACCTCGCCGCTCCCGAGCCCCATGCGCGGCTCCGGCGCAATGCTGATGCTATCTACAGGCAGCGGCTTGGCGTTGCCCTGCGGCAAAAACGACAAGCTGCCGCTCCCGTCGCTCTCCTTGGTGACCAGCTCCTCCACAAACGTGTTCCACTCGCCGCACGACGGGCAGCGCCCCAGCCACTTTGCCGACTCGTAGCCGCAACCCTGACAAAAGTATGCTTTGTGTATTTTTGACATGTGGTTAGCTATTAGTGATTAATGATTAGTGAGAAGCAAAGATACGATTTTTTTCAGATTTTACGCTGTGAGCGGAGGAACATCCTCGGAAACCGCCGCCGCTACACACGCTTCGCGTCCTTCTCTCCCCCCGCCCCCGCACGCTTCGCGCCACTAATCACTAATAACTAATCACTAACCCCAAATCACTAAAAAACTGATAACGCATCGCTGAAATTTTGTATGTTGAAAAATTTTTTGTATTTTTGGAGCCAACTTATTTACAAAGCAATGTATAGGAAGCGCAACAATATAAAAATAACCACAAATACTGCTGCCGACGTTAACCATTACAGGACGAAAAAACCTGCAATGCTTGACGACCGACATTGTGTTGTGACCAAAAATATACTATTATTATTATCAACATGCATACATACTACTATCAACAATACCCATACCTTACGCTGCTGCAAACTTGCTTCCTACAACTTCCTAAGATTTACCACACACACACACACACACACACACACACACACACACACACACACACACACACACACACACACACACACACACACACACACACACACACACACA
>JAITQP010000287.1 GCA_031288885.1 Prevotellaceae bacterium
TGGCGCTGGGCGTGAGCAATCAGGGAAGCAACGTGGCGCACTTTGCCCACGTGGGCGGAATGCTCTTCGGGTTCCTGCTCATAAAATACTGGCAAAAGAAATCGCAGCACTTTTATTAGCTATTAGCTATTAGCTATTAGTTATTAGCTATTAGTTATTAGTGATTAGTGGAAGATGCTTCGATTGGATTGCCTCGCTACGCCTGCAATGACGGTGAGCACGCTTGTCGTCATTGCGAGCGTAGCGAAGCAATCCAGCTAATAACTAATAGCTAATAACTAATAACTAATCCCCGTGTTTTCGTTTTTAAGAAATATTTTTTGCAGGAAGCGTCGCGTGCCACCCCGCGCTGCGGTTGACGATTTCGAGATAGCGTACAACCTGCGACGGCAGCAGCGGCAGCAGGAGCTTGACCGTATCCTCGACAAGATTTCGGCAAAGGGCATGGGCAGCTTGACGAAAAAAGAAAGAAAAACCCTGACGGAGCGTTGAACTACCTTGCCCACATACTGCTTTCGGGCGGCAGCGCGCCGCGCCGCGTAGGCGGGTTTATTGCCGACTTTGTGAAGGGCGGCAGGCTGCATGGCTTTCCGGAGGAAATTCGTCAGGGCATTGTGCTGCACCGCCGCATCGACGCTTTCACCGACGCGCACCCGCTGGTGCGGGAGGCGCGCGCGCTGCTGCGGCCATACTTCGGGCGGTACGCCGGAATTTTCTTGGACATTTTCTACGACCACCTTCTGGCGAAAAATTGGCAGCGCTTTTCCGGCGTCAGCCTTGCGCGCTTTGCGGCGTCGTTTTACGTAACCCTGCTGCGCAGCTACCGCTGGCTACCCTTGCCGGTCAAGAGCTTTGCGTGGCACTTTATCCTCACCAACCGCCTTGGGCGCTACGCCCATCCGGCGGGCGTTCGGCGCGCGCTGCAAATTATGAGCGCCTACAGCTCGCTTCCGCCAATGAGCAACGAAGCCATACAAATCCTCCGCAGGCACGAAAAAGAGCTGGAGCAAAATTTTCTGCAATTCTTTCCGCAGCTGCAAAAAATGGCAGCGGGCGATAGCGACGGGCTTTAAATGAGTTGATATTATGTGTTTTACATGATGTAACGAAAGCTATTTTGCGGATTGGAATAATATGTGTAACTTTGCAGACGGATATAAAATTTATATCCGTTTGAAAAATAGAACATATAAGAATGAATGCAGCGGTCAGCATAGAAAAATACTTGCAACAGGTTAGAGCACGGGGGCGCTACTCCTTTACCCTTGATGAGCTGCGGCAAAGAACAAGCTTATCGTATCGCAGCGTAAAGCAAAATCTTTACTACTTAAAGAGTAAAAAATACATTGCTCAAATTCGCCAAGGTTTCTATGTCATTCTTTTTCCTGAATATACCGGAATGGGGACGGTTCCTGTATATCAGTATATTGGCCATTTAATGAAATCGCTCGACAAGCCCTATTATATTGGGCTGCTTTCTGCTGCGGCGCTACACGGGGCTGCGCATCAGAAAGTAATGGTTGATTACATTGTAACGCAAAATCCTGCACCTCGAAATATAAATAGTAAAAACGATAAGTTGTTCTTTATTAGCAAGAATGAGCTGCTAACGGAGGGTATCATTCAAAAAAAATCGCGGGTAGGGTATATAAATGTTTCTTCGCCCGAGCTGACGGCTTTTGACTTGCTCGACCAAATCCGCCGTTTTGGGTTAAATCACATTACCACCGTTTTACAGGAGCTGCACGAAGTAATGAAAGCTTCACCGTTGAAGAAAATCGCTCTGCTCAATAATAATACCGCTAATATTCAGCGTCTTGGCTATATTCTGGAAAATTTCACGGAGGGTCAAAAGTTAGCCGATGCGCTGTATAAAATGGTTGAAAATCAAAAACTTTCATATATTCCGCTTTCGCCGGTCAAAAAGCGCGTTGGCACGTATGATACCAAATGGAAAATAATAGTTAACACAGAAATAGACCCTGACCTATGATACCTGAAGACTACATAGAAAATTGGAAAGTTGAATACCCGTGGAGAAAATACGAGCTTGTTGAGCAGGATTTAGTCATTGCCCGCTCGCTGGTGGAAATGTTTTCGGACGATTTGCTGCGGGAGCACTTGGCATTTCGAGGCGGTACGGCTTTGCACAAGCTTTTTATCAAGCCGCAGGCGCGCTACTCGGAGGATATTGATTTGGTGCAGATACGGCGCGAGCCGATAAATCCTGTGCTGAAGCGAATTCGGGAAAGGTTGTCGTTTTTGGGGCAAAAGCGCGTTGTTAAGCAGAAGCTTCATAACAATGTGGTGATTTACCACTTCGACAGCGAAATTCAACCCATAGCACATATGCGGCTGAAAATCGAAATCAATACCCGCGAACATTTGAACTTGCTGGGCTTGCAGGAAATGCCGTACGAAGTTAAGAGCGGCTGGTTTTCGGGCAGCTGCAATATTACAACCTACCCGCTCGAGGAGCTGTTGAGCACCAAATTCAAAGCCGTTTATGGGCGGAAAAAGGGGCGTGACTTGTTCGACATGTATTGGGCTTTAACGCATTGCGAATTTGATATTGAAAAGCTGCTGTACTGCTGCCGCGAGCATTACAAATTTGCCGAGCTAAAATACCCGACCGACAAGCAATTTGTTTTGAATATGGAGGAGAAATTGTCCGATTACGAGTATGCGAATGATGTTTTCTCAATTATCCGAAACGATGTTGACTACAATCCGCGCAAGGCGTGGGAGCTGGTGAAAGAAAAATTCGGAATTGAAGATATGGGGAAAGAGTAGGGTAGGGCGTCGCCTAAGAGTGATTTTTTGTGCAGCAAAAAAGCAGCAACGAACAACCCTAACAGGGGGTAAAAACAAAACCCGCTCTACACGAGAGCGGGCCTTCTAACCTAAAACTTAACCTATGAAAAAACTCTACTGTGCTTTCGCACGATACAAAGGTAGTGCATTTTTGAAGTTTTGATTCTCAACAAGCGCTAATTAATGCTGTTAAACGTTATTGCGCTTGTAAATTGCTATCTATCAACTCGATTATTTTCTGCAAAGCGGCGTTTAATCCGTCACAATTCTTTCCTCCTGCCGTTGCAAAGAACGGTTGACCCCCTCCGCTGCCCTCTATATGCGTGGCTGCTTCGCGCACAATCTGCGAGGCGTTGAGCCCCCTTTTTACCACATCATCGCCCAGCATGAGCATGATGACAGGCTTGCCGCCGGATGCGGTTGACATCGCAAAAACAATGTCGGGCGCCGATGCGCGCAGCTGAAACGCCAGCTCCTTGCCAAAATCGGACGGAACGTTTAGCTGCGCTTCCGTTTGTGCGTCCAGCTTCACCAGCTTGTAGCCGTCTTTGTGCTCCGCGCGGCTAAGCAGGGCGTCCTTGAGCATGGCGATACGCTCCTTCATGTAGAGCTCCACCTGCTTTTGCAGCTCGGCGTTTTCGCCAATAGTTTTTTTGATGGCGGAGATTAGGTTGGGCGTGTTGTGGAAAAACGCGCCTACTTCCCTGAACAGGTTTTGCAGGCGATACACCACCTGCTCGGCTTCCTCGCCCGTTACCGCCTCTATGCGCCGCACGCCCGCCGATATTGCCGCCTCCGATGTTATTTTGAACAGCCCGATTTGTCCGGTTGCCTGCACGTGCGTTCCGCCGCACAGCTCCACCGAGTCGCCCAGCTGAATGACGCGAACGCTATCGCCATACTTTTCGCCAAACAGCGCCATTGCGCCCAGCTCTTTTGCCTTAGCCATCGGCACGGCGCGGTGCTCAACAAGCGCAGCGTTTTTGCGAATGAGCCTATTCACCAGCTGCTCCACGCGCGCTATCTCCTCATCGGTCACTTTTTGGAAGTGCGAAAAGTCAAAGCGCAAGCCGCCGGGCGAAACCATGGAGCCTTTTTGCTCCACGTGCTTTCCCAGCACTTCGCGCAGCGCGTAGTGGAGCAGGTGGGTTGCCGAGTGGTTGTTGGCGGTTGCCGTGCGCTTCTCGACGTTCACAACGGCGCGCAGCGGCGCGTCCACGTTTTGCGGCAATCGGGCGGTGATGTGCACGGTCAGGTTGTTTTCCTTGTGCGTGCTCAGCACCTCTATGCGCTCGCCCGCGCTTTGCAGGTAGCCAACGTCGCCCTGCTGCCCGCCGCTTTCGCCGTAGAAAGGCGTGACGCTGAGCGCCACCTGATACTGCTCTTTGCCCTTGCTTTTCACCTTGCGGTAGCGCACGATGCCGGCCTCCGCGTCGCAGGTATCGTAGCCTACAAACTTGAAATCGGCGCCCGATTTTACCTCTACCCAGTCGCCCGTTTCCACCACCGCCGCGTTACGGCTCCGGTCTTTTTGCGCGTTCAGCTCCTGCTCAAACGTTTTTTGGTCAACGGTCAGCCCCTTTTCGCGCGCCATGAGCTCGGTGAGGTCAAACGGAAAACCGTAGGTGTCGTACAGCACAAAGGCGGTTTTTCCGTCAATCTCCGTCTTGCCCTCCCTCTGCCGCTTTTCTATTTCGGAGTCGAGCAGCCGTATTCCCACCTCAAGCGTTCGTAAGAAGGTGGCCTCCTCTTCGGCTATCACTTTTTCCACCAAGCTTTTTTGGGCTTCGAGCTCGGGGAAATACTTGCCCATTTGCGCCACCAGCATGGGGACGAGCTTGCAGATAAACGGCTCGCTGAAGCCGAGGAAGGTAAACCCGTAGCGCACGGCGCGCCGCAAAATGCGCCGGATGACGTACCCTGCTTTTACGTTGCCCGGCAGCTGCCCGTCAGCAATGGAGAAGCTCACCGCCCGCAGGTGGTCGGCTATAACGCGCATGGCAACGTCGCACGCAGCGTCGTCGCCGTACTTTTTTCCGCTTAGCGCGGCGATTTCCGAGATGATGGTTTGGAAAATGTCGGTGTCGTAGTTGCTCGTTTTGCCCTGTAGCACCATGCACAGGCGCTCAAACCCCATGCCCGTATCGACGTGCTTGGCGGGCAGCGCTTCGAGGCTGCCGTTGGCCTTGCGGTTGAACTGAATGAACACCAAATTCCAAATTTCTATCACCGTGGGCAAGCCCTTGTTGACCAAAGTAGCCCCGTCAACCTTGGCGCGCTCGGCGTCGCTGCGCAGGTCTACGTGAATTTCCGTGCAGGGGCCGCAGGGGCCAACGTCGCCCATCTCCCAAAAGTTGTCCTTTTTGTTGCCGTAGATGATTTGCGAGGTGGGCAAAAACTGCCTCCACAGCTCCAGCGCCTCGCTATCCGGCTCAACGCCGTTGGCCTTGTCGCCCTCAAAAACGGTGGCGTACATGCGCGATTGGTCAATTTTGAACACGCCGGTGAGCAGCTCCCACGCCCACGCAATGGCCTCCTTCTTGAAGTAATCACCAAAGCTCCAGTTGCCCAGCATCTCAAACATGGTATGGTGGTAGGTATCGTGCCCCACCTCCTCCAAATCGTTGTGCTTGCCGCTCACGCGCAGGCATTTTTGCGTATCGGCAACGCGGCGGCTGCTGGGGGTGGCGTTGCCCAAAAAGTAATCCTTAAACTGGTTCATACCGGCGTTGGTAAACATGAGCGTGGGGTCGTTCTTTACCACCATGGGCGCCGAGGGGACAATGAGGTGCTCCTTTGATTTGAAAAAATCCAGAAAGGCGCTGCGAATTTCTTGTGAAGTCATTATAATTAGGAATTACGAATTAGGAATTACGAATTAAGCGGTGTAGAAAAACAGCCGAAGCATTTTGCTTGCTCCGGCTGATTTTTTGCCCACTTGGGCTATGCTACTTTACCGCATTTACTATCGCTTCAAAAGCGCTGGGGTGGTTCATTGCCAAGTCGGCAAGCACCTTGCGGTTGAGCTGTACGCCTTTTGCGTTGAGCTTGCTGATGAACACCGAGTAGGTCAACCCCTGAGGGCGAACGGCGGCGTTGATGCGCTGAATCCACAGCGAGCGGAAGTTGCGCTTTTTGGTGCGGCGGTCGCGGTAGGCGTAGGTCAACCCTTTTTCGACGGTGTTCTTGGCAACCGTCCAAACGTTGCTGCGGGCAAGAAAGTTACCCTTGGCAAGCTTCAAAACTTTTCTGCGCCGCTCCCTTGAGGCGACGCTGTTCACTGAACGTGGCATTTTTCTTCTCTCCTTTTGTTGTTTGTGAATGGTTAGCGTTTCCCTGCATCGGAACTCTTTTCTGCTAATTCATTCGGTTAAAAAATAGTAGCGGGCGTAGGCTCGGCTACCTGTTTACGAGCAGCTCCCGTACCTGCTTCACGTTGACGTCCGCCACCAGCGCAGAGTGCGATAGGTTGCGCTTTTGCTTGGTGGCTTTTTTCGTCAAAATGTGGCGCAGATAGGCGTGCTTGCGCTTGATTTTTCCGGATCCGGTGAGCACAAATCGCTTTTTGGCCCCCGAATTTGTTTTCATTTTTGGCATCTTTTTTTAGTTATTTTTGGTTGTGAGATATTTCAATAATCAGCGGCGCACAAGCGCTGCGGCAGCCAGCCAGCCAGCCTACTTCTTTGACTTGGGCGCTAAAATCATGTTCATGCGCTTGCCCTCGAGCTTGGGCAGCGTTTCCACCTTGCCCCACTCCTCGAGGTCGCTGGCAAAGCGCGCCAGCATTGCCTCGCCTTGATCCTTGAACATAATTTCGCGGCCGTGAAAAAAGACGTAGGCTTTCACCTTGTCGCCATCCTTCAAAAAGTTTTCGGCGTGCTTCAGCTTGAACGCGTAGTCGTGCTCGCCGGTGTTAGGCCCGAAGCGAATTTCCTTCACCTCCACCTTCACGGCGTTGGCTTTCATTTCCTTTTGTTTTCTTCGCTGCTGGTAAAGGAACTTTTGGAAGTCCACGATTTTGCAAACGGGTGGGTCGGCCTGCGCCGATATTTCCACCAAATCCAGCTCCATTGTCTCCGCCATTCTCTGCGCTTCCGACAATGAGTAAACGCCTTGGTTGGTGATATTCTCGCCAACCAAGCGCACCTGCGGCACGCGAATTTCGCGATTAATTCTGTAGCCTGAGGAGTCGTTACGGGTTTGGGGGAACGGTCTTCTCCCCATTGGTTTCGACCTCGAAGATGGCCTGTTGCCATCGTAATGCGGGCTGTAAGACTGAGTCTTTATAAGGTTATCCTCCTAAAAAATTAGCAACATGCCTATACTTAACTATTTGAACATCAGCCACTCATAGGCTTAAGCGGGTGATGCTTTTGTGCTGTATTTATTGAATTTCGATATCGATACTCGGCAATGAGCCTGCAAATTTCGGTTTTTTTTGCCAAAAAAACAAGAAGTAGAACAAAAAATTTCAACAGCTGAATGTAATTTTGTTGGATAAGCGTTGGAGGAGGATTTTTTGAGACCTGAATTTGGCGTGAGAGCTAACTTGTGGAAATGTGCAAATATTTGAATTTCAATGAGTTCATTTTTGAGAGGAATACGGTTGAGGATGTAAGAGGCTGTTTCAAAATTAGCTATTAATTCTATCAGCTATTTGCCTT
This sequence comes from Prevotellaceae bacterium, assembly GCA_031288885.1. Taxonomy (GTDB): domain Bacteria; phylum Bacteroidota; class Bacteroidia; order Bacteroidales; family UBA932; genus JAITMY01. The sequence goes on from JAITQP010000287.1 coordinate 7,479, forward strand.
ATGCTGTTTATCAGCGCCGTAAAGGTTACATTTTCTTCCACAATCATCTGTCCCTGTATTTCCGCATAATCCTTTTCCCATTTTGACATCAGCTCCGACCAATTCATATTTCAGGTTATTAAAGCTTTACGCATGATTTCACGTATCCATTCCGGCGCCAATTTTATATCATTGGCTAAATGTTGAGGATTTTCGTTTTTGAGAATATTTATTACTTTTTCAACCTCGTAATCGGCTACCCTCTCTTTCCGTATAGATTTTAAAGCTTGAATAACCAAGCCGCTAATTTTCCCCCAAGTGGCCAAGTTTTTGGGGCTTGTTTTTTTGAAAATCAGGGGCGTTTCATCAATCATCAGCTTGCGGGGCGTTCCGTTTGTCAAATAGACAACTTTCATAGGTACTTGCGTAGATAAACCCAACAAATTCTCGGCAAATAAACCGGTTGGTATAATCCGCGCCTTATCCCGCCTTGCTATGCCTTGGGCAATATCCTCAATTCCGGGCGGAACTCGACCGAAGAATTTGCTCTTTCGGGGAATTGCATAAATGCCTCTCCCGACCCGAACTATTTTTCCCTGCTTTGTCAATCGCTCCAAGGCTTTGTTATTGGTTTTACTGCTACCGTAAGCCGCAAAATCGCTCGTAAAAAAAACCAAACCCCGCTTGGCTTTTTTCATCCGTTCAAATATCTT
>JAITQP010000042.1 GCA_031288885.1 Prevotellaceae bacterium
TCATACATAAATTATGTCCTTCATAATACGTTCAACAAAATGCGGCTGAAGGTTGTTGTGCCTGCGGGTAACATCCACCGGCGCCCCCAAAAATGCCTCCAGCTCGCGCGGCAGCCTCACAAGAGATTTTAAGCCCATGGAGGGGCCTTCGTAGTAGATATCTATATCGCTATCGCCCATTTGTTCGCCGCGCGCCACGGAGCCAAAAATCCCCATGCGCTCTATGCCGTACTCGGCGGCGTGCTCGCGCTTATAGTCGCGCAGCAGGCGGAGATATTCATTCGTTGTCTTCATGCTGTACAGTGCTATGCCTCGCAAATATATGAAAAATATTCCAATAAGGATTACCCCACGCTTCCCTCCAAGTTCAGCTGAAGCAGCTTTTGCGCCTCCACGGCAAACTCCATGGGCAGCTGGTTGAGCACCTCGCGCGCGTACCCGTTCACAATGAGCCCCACGGCGTCTTCGGTCGATATGCCGCGCTGGTTGCAGTAGAACAGCTGGTCTTCGCCAATTTTGGAGGTCGTTGCCTCGTGCTCCACCACCGCCGACGGGTTGCCGGCCGCTATGAGGGGAAAGGTGTGCGCGCCGCACCTGTCACCGAGCAGCAGGCTGTCGCACTGCGAAAAGTTGCGCGCCCCCACGGCGCGCTTGCTCACCTTCACCATGCCGCGGTACGAGTTCTGGCTGTGCCCCGCCGATATGCCCTTGCTCACGATGCGGCTGCGGGTGTTGCGGCCGATGTGGATCATCTTGGTGCCCGTGTCGGCCTGCTGGTGGTGGTTGGTCAGCGCCACCGAGTAGAACTCCGACGACGAGCCGTCGCCGTGAAGGATGGTGCTGGGGTACTTCCACGTGATGGCCGAGCCCGTTTCGACCTGCGCCCACGAGAGCTTGGCGTTGCTGCCCCTGCAGATGCCGCGCTTGGTGACGAAGTTGAAGATGCCGCCGCGCCCCTGCCGGTCGCCCGGGTACCAGTTCTGCACCGTAGAGTACTTCACCTCCGCATCCTTCATCACCACGATTTCGACCACGGCGGCGTGCAGCTGGTTTTCGTCGCGCTGCGGGGCGGTGCACCCCTCGAGGTACGACACGTAGCTGCCCTCCTCCGCCACGATGAGCGTGCGCTCAAACTGCCCCGTGCCCCGCGCGTTGATGCGAAAGTAGCTCGACAGCTCCATGGGGCACCGCACGCCCGCCGGAATGTAGCAGAACGAGCCGTCGCTGAACACCGCCGAGTTGAGCGCGGCAAAAAAGTTGTCGCCCACCGGCACCACCGACGCCAAGTACCGCCGCACCAGCGCGGGGTGCTCCTGCACCGCCTCGCCAAACGAGCAGAAGATGATACCCTTCTCCGCCAGCGCCGCGCTGAACGTCGTCTTGACCGACACGCTGTCCATCACCGCATCGACCGCCACGCCGGCCAGCGCCTTTTGCTCCTCGAGCGGGATGCCCAGCTTGTTGAACGTAGCCCGCAGCTCGGGGTCAACCTCGTCCATCGACTTTTTTTCGGCGGCGGGCTTGGGCACGGCGTAGTAGCTGATGTCCTGATAGCCTATGGGGGGGATTTGCAGCTTTGCCCACGTGGGCGCCTGCATGGTGAGCCAGCGGCGGTAGGCGTCGAGGCGAAAGCGGAGCAGCCACTCCGGCTCGCTCTTCTTGGCCGAAATGAGCCGCACCACCTCCTCGCTCAGCCCCTTGGGGATGACCTCGCTCTCCACGTTGGAGGTAAAGCCGTACTTGTAGTCGCCGCCGGTAATGTTGCTTATGATGTCTTTGGATGCCATTTTTGCGTGTTCTTTTTCGAGTACGAAGATACAAAATCGTTACTGTACGGCAAAATTGGTAGCTTTTGGTAATTACTATCCCCTACGGGGAAGTAGGAGCGAGGGGCGTCTGAAATTTTTCTACTGCCACTATTCAGCGGGTGGAGGAAATTTTTCCGGACTTTTCACGCCGAGCGGTAGAAATATTTCATATCATTCCGGTAAAAATGCTATTTTTGCGCTTATAAAAATAGATAAAAATATGGATGCAGCAGAATTAGTAGATATTATTCAATCGGGCGAAACGAGCAGGGTGCAGTTTAAGCAGGCAATGGATGATGATAAAATTGCCGCAGAAATGATAGCGATGTCCAACGCTAAGGGTGGGATAATTATTGTAGGCGTGCAGGATAAAACCGGAAAAATACTCGGGCTCTCGTATGAGCAGCTGCAAAGCTACAACAGCAGGCTGGCAGCCATCGCCAACGACAAAGTAAAGCCGCCCATATTTGTGCTCTCCGAAGTAGCTACAGCGGCTACGGAGGATGGAGCAAAAAAGGTGCTGGTTCTATCTGTTGCGGAGGGCATAAACAAACCCTACAAGGACAACAACGGCACAATTTGGCTCAAGCAGGGCGCCGACAAGCGGAAGCTGACCGACAACGCCGAAATCATGCGGCTTTTTCAGCAAAGCGCAAACCTGTTGGCCGACGAAATGGAGGTATTCGACACCAGCGTTGATGACATCGACGAGCGGCTGTTTGGCGCATACTTTAAAAAAGAGTTCAAAAGCACCTACCAAGAGCGGGGCTTAACCTACGAGGAGGCGCTAAAAGCCAAACGAATACTGCGCAACGGCAGAGCTACCTTAGCGGGTTTACTCTTTTTTGGAGTTGATCCGCAAGCTATAAAACCTGCCTTTACGGTTAAGGTTGTTTCCTTTTTTGGCAACGAGATTTCAGCAAACCAGTACCGCTGTAAGCCGGAAGACTTAAAGGGGACTATTCCCGAGCTTTTTAAGCAGGGCATGACTTTCTTGAAAAGCAGCTTGCGCCATACTCAGCAGGGGCAAGGGTTTAACTCAATCGGCATTTTGGAGATTTCGCAGATAGCCTTGGAGGAAGTACTCCAGAATGCGCTTGTGCATAGGGATTACTTCAAAAATTCCCCCATAAGAATATTAATATTTGATAACAGGGTTGAGATAATCAGCCCGGGCAAGCTTCCCAACGGCCTGACGGTTGAGGAGGTCAAGTACGGTAATCCCGTTATCAGGAACAACCAGCTCGTAGCTTTTGCTACGCATACGCTACCGTTTAGCGGGCTGGGCTCCGGATTGAAGCGCGCCTTGGCGCTACAGCCCAACATAGAGCTGATTAACGAGGTGGAGGAAGAGCGGTTTATTGTAAAAATACCAAGGTTGCCGGAAGAGAGAGCTGCTATTGAGTGTTAATTTTCTCCTAAAATACTTAAAACATCACATCTAACCAAATTTTCACTACCTTTGCGAAGCAAACAACAATCAAACACTCCAAAGCCATGTTAGCGCCACAGACCACCAAAGCAAATCCGTATAATGCCGACTACGTCCCGTGTAGCGTAGCGTATGACAATGAATATGACGATACGCTGATGAGCAAGGAAGAGTTCTTTGCGATGTTAGATGACGCAGAAGAGGAAGTGCGGCGAGGGGAAGTATTCACTAAGCTTCCCGAAGAAACGCTGACGGAATTTCTAACCAGAATACATGGATGTATCGGATAGACGTTACCAAAAAAGCCGATAAAGGCATAACCAAGCTTTACATGTCAGAGCCACAGGCATACAAAAAGCTGGAGAAGCTAATCCAAGAGCTGGAGGAGCATCCTGAAACGGGCACGGGACGCCCCAAGCCATTAGGGGGAGATAAGGCTGGGCAATGGTCGCGCAGGATAACGGAAAAGCACCGCATTATTTACAGAATAGTAGAAGCCGAAAAAACCGTAATAGTACTCTCCGTGTACGGTCATTACGATGATAAATGAAATGCACATGACAACCTACCAAAAAATCAACACCATCTACAAGCGCGACATGGCCAACAGGAGCAAGCGCATGCTGGTTGGCGAGTGGTCGCAGCCGGAATTTGAGTACCTGAAGGACAACCGCTGGGAGTGGA
>JAITQP010000151.1 GCA_031288885.1 Prevotellaceae bacterium
GCCACCAAGTATTGCTACCCGTGCTGCCCCTCGACTTGCATGTGTTAGGCCTGCCGCTAGCGTTAATCCTGAGCCAGGATCAAACTCTTCATGGTAAAAAAAATTTACTATTACTATAGTGTGAACTGCTGGCTGATGTTATCTTTTGATTTACTCTGGAATTGAATAAAACTTGTTATATGTTAAGGTAGTTGTCATTTACCTTACTTTCCTCTTCAGCATATCAAAGAGCGTAATTAAAAATAGGGTTGCAAAGGTAGCCAGTTTTTTGGAAACTGCAAACTATTCGGGAAATATTTTTCGAATTAATTTGCAAATCAATCAACATCAACAAATTACAATGTATTAAAAAGAGCTATACTTTCAGCTCAGGGGCGTTTTGCCGTATTCGGAAAGAATTTTTCGCGCCTCCGCTTCATCTTTCTTGAGCTGGTTTTTGAGCTCGTCCGCCGAGCCCATTTTTTTTATATCGCGCAGCATGTCAATAAAATATACGGTTATGCTGCGCCCGTAAATGTCCTGCGAGAAATCGAAAATGTGCGCCTCAACGCTCAGTGCGTCGGGGTGGCCGAATATGCTGCGCGTGCCGATGTTGAGCATGCCGCCGTATAGCGCGCCGTTCAGCAGCGTTTGCACGGCGTAGGCGCCGTCTTTGGGCAGCATTTTTAGGGCAAAATCCGGACAAATGTTGGCGGTTGGGTAGCCGATGGTGCGCCCTATGCTCAGGCCTCTACGCACAACGCCGCTGATGGGGTAGGGGTAGCCCAGCATTTGGTTGGCGGCGGCTACTCTGCCCTCCTGTAGCGCGCGGCGTATCTTTGTGGAGCTCACCGTGACGGCGCCCTGCGCGTAGGGGCTTACGCGGTGCACCGCAACGTGGTGTTTTTTGCCCAGCGCGCTTATCGCTTCAAAATCTCCCAGCGCGTTTTTGCCCATGTTGTGGTCAAACCCCACCACCAGCGCCTTTACGCGCAGGGCGCGCGCGAGGTACTCCTCAAAAAAGCTGTCGGGCGGCGTGTCGGCAAGCGTTTTGGTGAAAGGGATTACGACCATGTAGTCTATGCCGTGCGCGGCTAATAGCTGCTGCTTTTCGTGGCTGCTGCAGAGCAGGCGTAGGCCGCTGTCCTTGCCCAGCGCTATGCGCGGGTGCGGCTCGTAGGTGACTACGCACGAGGGTAGCCCGCCTGACGAGGCTACGCGCTTCAGCGTGGACAGCACGGCGGTGTGGCCGCAGTGCACGCCGTCAAAAAAGCCCGTGGTGGCAGCCAGCGCGCTGACCGGAGGGGTGTTGGGGAATTGGTAAACTTGCATGGATGCAAAGGTAATATCTTATCCTGAATTCCGCAAAATCCAGCATTTGGACATTACGCATGCCTACTTAAGCCAGATGCTTACTCCCAAGCGGCCTCCTATATGGCTACCCATGGCTACCTCCTCCGGCAGGAATCCTTGCGTTTTGGCGGTTACGCCAAGGTTGAGGGAGAGCCCCATACCGTTTTTGCCGCTGGTAAAAAATCTATACTTTAGCATGGCGTCAATGGCGCCGCCCCACTGCCCTTGGGTTGTATTAAAATCCAAATTTTGGGGCTGCTGCCAGCCGTGCAGCCCTACGTCGGCTATCCAGCGGTTGGCGAGCGGAATGTTGGCAAATTCCGCGCCCGCGGCGGGGAACCACGTGCTGCGGTTTTCAAATTCGCGCAGGTAAAAGTGTGCGTTCAGCTTGCCCGAGGCCAGCCAGAAGTGTTCGTCTATGAAGTCGCCAAAGGGCGCCATGGCGTAGCCTCCGGCAAAGTTCAACTTGGCGCCGCTCTTGAGCGTAAAGCCCCGCTTCAGAAATATCATCGGGTCTATCATGTTAATGAGCGCGCGGTTGCGGACGCGCTTATGAAACGCTTTCTCCTCGTCCGTCAAGTCATCGGGGTTGGTGAAGCGCGTAAATTCCATGTCCGGGCGGTGGAGGTGGCGTATGGCGCTGAGCACGTCGTGCCCTACGATGTCGCGCTCCAGCTCGTTGGATATATGCGGCTCCCGAAACGAAATCTCGTATGAAAATATGTGGTAGAACGTTACGCTTACTTTCCGGAAAAGGTAATCTATCAACAGCACTCCGTTTGTCTCCTTGTCCCAAGTCATGAGGGCGTTGGAGCGCAGGGCGAGCATGTAGTCGGACTCGTTGCCGGCGGTGTGGAGGCGAATGTAGGTGGGGAATTTGGTATCGCGCAAATGCTGGAGCGTTGCGTCCGTCACGCCGTTCACGTAGGCCACGCCGCTCAGGTCGAAGAAAGGGGCAGAGGTGGAGCCTATGCCCTCGGCGGTGAGAATGCTGCGGTGCCCCTCCTCGTGGGTTATTGGGTATAGCAACAGCTCGCTAAGCGCCTCGGCAAGCACTAGTGTTTGTAGCTTCGAGCGCTTCGCGAACCCCAGATTTACGGTGTCGGGCAGGGCTTCACCCAAGGTTCGCGCGCCTATACGGTAGGCGCTCAAAAAGTTTTCGTTGCTCTGCCGCATGGTGCGCAGCTTGGCGGGAGCGTCAACAATGATAAACGGGTATTCATATCGCCACTTCTGCTCCTGCGCGTGCAGGGTTAGCGACCCTAAAAGTAGTAAGGCAATGGAAAGTTTTTTCATGGTAAAAGCAGTTTACTTGTTATTGATAATAGTTAGATTTTCTCACAATGAGTTGGCAACAAAATTATTAAGTAAGATTGAATTTTACAATAATTATTTGTTAATTTTTGCAAACAAGCTGATTTGTGATGTAAAGGTAAGCATCATCTGCTCAAAAAAGGGAGGAGGAGAGGTTTTATTTTTTGCTTAGGGGTTCCCCGCTGTGAAAGTAATGCTCGATTTTACGCTGCGCCTGTAGCTCTATGCTCTTAATGAGCGCCCCAAAGTTCTCCCTGCTGGGAAAAAAATCTACAGCGCCGCCGTGCACAAAGGATATGGTGTCGCAAAAACCGGCCAAGTGGTGCAGGGCGTGCGACGACACGATAATGACGCTGCCGTTTTGCCGCAGCTGCTTTAAGATTTCGGTAATGCAGGATGAGGAGGAAATGTCCAGCCCGTTGAACGGCTCATCCAGCAGCAGCAGGTCGTTTTGCTGCAAAATCAGGCTCATGATGTGCAGCTTTTTGAGCATGCCGGTAGAGTAGTGCGCGGCGTATTTTTCCAGCGGCAGCTCAAAGAGCTTGTTCAGCGCGCTGATTTCCGCAGGGGAAGCCGCCACTTTTTTTGCGTGCAGGCAGAAGCGGATAAACTCACGTCCCGTTATGCGGGGAAACATGTAGGGCTCTGCGTGGAGGTAGCCGATGGACTTGACGCCCGCTCGCTCAACGCTGCCGTCGAAGCGCTCGTAGCCGGCAATGCAGCTAAGCAGCGTGGTTTTTCCCGCGCCGTTATCCCCCACAAGGCCGTGAATTAGTCCGGCGCTGTACGTAAGGGATACGTTCCTTAAAACGGAGGTTTTTCCGTAGGATTTTGACAGGTTAGTGATGGTCAGGCTTCGCATGGCAATTTGCAGGTATTTTGAAACATCCGCAGAAAAAGTTTGCGTAAATCGTTTCTGACTGTTTCGTAATCAGGCAAGGCGTTTTTTGCAACTTGGTGCTGCAAGCTGTTTTTCCATGCAGCTTGCAAAATTTTATCGGTATCGGAATTTATAAGCTGCTCAACACCAGAAAATGTCAAATTCTTAAAAGCCGTTTTAATATAAAACGCCTCTACTACCGCTTTCCAGTCAATCTTTTCAATATTCCGGCTCAAATACCAAATATCGTAATAATCGCGCGGAGCGGAGTAGGAGCGCTGAATTAAAGCGCGAATTTTTTCGGCAAGTACCTCGTTGATGCTATAAATCGGAATATTTTGTGCATTTTCAGTCAGCTTATCGCTATAGCTATGCAAAACAGCAGCGTTTTCAGCAGCAAAGCACATTTTTTCGTACAAAATGACCTCAATTTTAATGCTTGTGAGCCAACGCACAGGGTTGGGTGGCTGCTGGTTTTTGCGGTGCTCGGCGCCCCAATACTTCACGCGCGCCGAATAGCCTGTGTGCCTGTTGTTGAAGTAGAGGCTATTGAGCGATTGTATGCTCAGAAACATTCCAGCTCTTTCGGTTACTAACGCAACAATTTTTTCTAAAAGCGACGAGCTAAACACGAACTTATCCGAGATGGCAGTAAAGTCAAGGTCTTCCGAGAAGCGATAATCAGGCAAGCGGCACTTCTTTAGGCAAGTACCGCCTTTGAAAATCAAATTTTCACGACACTCCGGCACGGAAAATATCGCGTCTACAAAATGCCCAAGCACCCAATCCTTATCTATCGTGCTGGTTTTAACCTGCTTTTCAGTGGCTATTCTGTTGATTTCTGTGCTGCTAACCATTTCAGTACTGATTTTGTACAATTCCCAGAATATTTTTTCGCGCTAAATTTAACCGTAAATACCACTCGGAGTCCGGCTCGCCTACCGTTATGCCAAACGGGTCGAAAAGGTTGTATGTGCGATTTACGGTTGCCTTTGCAAATTCAATAAATGCCCCCAAGTTATTTTTTTCAAATAGCTCCGCCAAAAATCCAATTCGCTTTACTACGGCAATGTTGCTTATCGAAGTGCAATAGCTTATCAGCTTTTCGGCGGCTAATTCAGCGCTGTAAAAAGCGCGTATCAGCTCTGCGAAACCGCCGCTATATTGCGGCAAATCAAAACAATCAACAATGGTCTTTTCCACATCGGTAATCGGGTATTTGTAGCTTCCATAGCCGTTGTAGGTGACCCCCACTCTTTTTTGCGGATTTATTTTAATAAATTGGTAATTAGCGCCGAAAATCGAAACAGCGTTTTTCTTTTTCGTAGTTTGCACAAAAACGGTGTTGGGAAATTGCTCGGTAAGTCCATGCAGGTGCAGCGCCGACCAGTAGGCGATAACGCTGTCTTGCGCAATGAAAGCGCCGATAACGTTCTCATCCCGAAAGGTGGAGCGGCAATATTTGCCACGCTCAAGGCGGTGCAGAAAACCCTTTTGGACAAGGTTTTCAACAATTTCGTTGATACTTTTGTTGCCACGCTCAAAATTTCCGACTGTTTCCAAATCAAAAACGGCGATTTCCTCCTCGTCCAGCCGCTTTAGAAGCTCCATTTGTAGCGGGGTTAGCGTCTTTGTTATTTTTGTTCCGGTTGCCATAGCTGCGCTTTTTGTGGTCGTATAAACCCCCAGAAAGGGGGTTTATGTTACTCTGATTTGCGCTACAAAGGTAATGATTTTTTTTAAATGTTGGAAATTTTTACTTACTCAAGCTTCCTCCTCATAGCACAATAACCTTTTGGCGGATGAATAATATTTTCTGTATAGCCAATACTGTAGCAGCAGGGCAACAGGAATGCCGTAAACAGCGAATGTTAAAAATGCCTGAACGTACAGGAAAAGGCCCATAAACAGTAGCGTAATGTAAGGGTTTACGCCCCAAAATAGCACCCTTGCCAGCTGCAGGTTGGCCGACAGGTAGTAGATTGCAAGGATGATGAGCAGTATGGTTTTCCACGAGGAGGGGAAAGCGGCAAGCAAAAATGCGGCGGGGACAAGCAAAAATAGCGTAGTGTTGGCGCAGGCTTCAAACAGCGTGAACGCCGTAAAGCGCCGGATGCTGCTGTACTGCCGGATGAATAGGGGGCTTTCCTGCTGCAGCATGACCGACGTAACGGCCATGGCGGTTACCGCGCAAAAAGCCACTATCGCCAAGTTGAAGTTGGAGTGCTTGCCGGCAAAAAACAGGATTACGCCAAGCAATACCCAGTACAGGGGGAGGTAGGGTCGGCTTTGGGAGTGCCAAAGGTAGGACGGCTTGAGGAACAGCGACGGCATGACCCACGATAGCGCAGCTCCCACGCTGTGCCTACCCGTCAGGCGATTGCCCCACGCGCAAAGCGCCCCAACCGGCAGGGTTAGCAGAAAGAAAGAAAACCCGACAAGTAAAAACGGCAGGGCGCACATGAGCATGTCCACCGCCGCAAATATCACCCCTGCACTCCCCAGCTGGCGCAGGAACAGCGCCCGTTTTGGGCTTCTGAAAAAGCTGCCGTAGAGCGCAACGTAGCAGAGCGCTGCAGCTGCTGCGCTTTGAGGCGTAAGCGGAATGTGGGCAAGCGCAGCGTTGTACAGCAGCGCAAAAAGCCCAACGCCCACAAAAAGGTAGTAGGGGAGAGGTATTTCCCGAAACGCCCGCCGGAGCATCAGCCCGCGGAGGTGGATTATGCTTGTGAGCGCGCTCATCGAAAACTTTTTTTATGAAAAAGCAAAGTTAGTGAAATTTTTGCCGCTCTTTATTACCTGCAAGGGAGTTTTTCGCTATGCGCATTTGTAAATTTCGTGGTTTTCATGTAAGTTTGCACAATAATAGATGAATATAGAACGCAACCGAAAATTACCATACATAAGCAATGGAAGAAATTGCCGAACTACTCATAGAGCTCCTTAAAAAACACAACCGAGTTTCGCTGCCCAGTATGGGCGCGTTTGTGGCAAGCCCGCAGCCTGCCGTTATCGAAAAAAACAGGATTATACCGCCAAGCAAAAAAGTCGTGTTCCAAAAATCTGAAGTGTGGAATGACGGCTTGCTGGAGCACTTGTACGCCGAGCGCTACGGGCTCAGCGTAGAGGATGCTCGCGAAAAGCTGTACCGCATCATTGCCGACATCCGCTTTGAGCTCGACGCCACCGGAAAGGTTACGCTGTCCGGCTTGGGGACGCTCAAGCAAACGCCCTCGCGCGACGTCAGCTTTGGGCTGGCAAAAAAGCTGAACTTGCAGGAGGACTCCTTTGGGCTGGACGAGGTGAGCATTGCCTCTAAGGCGGAGGGCGGAGGCGCCAAGAAAGCAGGCGCTACGGGCAAAACCAACAACGTTCCGCTGTTCGTTTTATTCTGCGTCATGCTGGCCACGATATCTGCGCTGACGCTGTTCTTTTTCCTTAACCGCATCCGCAGTAAGGACAACATTGAGGCGTTGATAACGGAGCAAGATGAGCCGCAAACGGACTTCCCTACAGATTTGCCCAAGCAGAAAACTTTAGACCTTGGCTCAAGAACGGTAAGCCAGCTTGCTCCGGAGGAAACTCCGGTGGAGGTTCATCCGCAGCAACCCGCGCAGCCAAAGGTAAATGCGCGTGCTTTGGAGGAAAAACCGCGGCAAAAAGCCACCACGCGCTGCGAGTTTTGCACGGTGGTGGCCAGCTTCAATACGCGCGAGGGAGCAAGGGTAAAGGCGCAGCGGTATAAAAACATGGGCTACAACGCGCGGGTGATAGATGGCGAAAACAACCGCTACCGCGTGGCGCTGGGCTGCTACCCAACGCACGAGGCCGCTAAGCAGGGGCTGGTGGAAGCCGCGAAGTTTGTAAACGACGCATGGATCTTGGAGGTGTGCCGGTAGCGCGCATAGCAGCATGTACAAAAATCTCAGACAATACGTAAACTTTCTCGAAGCGCGCGGCGAGCTGCTGCGCGTGCGGGAGTTTGTTGACCCGCAGCTCGAAATGGCCGAGGTGGCCGACCGCATGAGCAAGCAGCCCGACGGCGGAAAGGCGCTGCTGTTTGAGAATACCGGCACGGACTTTCCCGTGCTGATGAACATGATGGGCAGCGACTGCCGCATGAGCTACGCGCTGGGGGTGGAGCGGCTGGACGATGTGGCGAAAAAGTTTGACGATTTTTTTGCCGCGCTCACGCAGCCGCGCCAAAGCCTGTGGGAAAAGCTCCGGCTGCTGCCTACGCTCCGGCAGGCCTCGCGCTGGTTCCCGCGCCTTGTGCGGGCGTCGGGAGAGCGCATTGTTGACCTTAACCCCGACCTCAACCAGCTACCCATCCTGAAGTGCTGGCCGCACGACGGCGGACGCTTCATCACCCTGCCAATGGTGCACACGCGCGACCTGCACACAGGCGTGCGTAACGTGGGCATGTACCGTATGCAGCTTTTTGACGGGCAAACAACGGGGATGCACTGGCACCGCCACAAAACGGGCGCGCGGCACTACGAGCAGTACAAAGCCGCCGGACAAAAAATGCCGGTGGCTGTAGCGCTGGGCGGCGACCCCATTTACGCCTACTGCGCCGTTGCGCCGCTCCCCGATAACGTTGATGAGTACCTGCTGGCGGGGTTTTTGCGCGGAGAGCCTGTGCGCCTGACGCGCTGTGTCACCCAGCCCATCGACGCGCCCGCCGACGCCGATTTCGTTATCGAGGGGTACGTTGACCCCGCAGAGCCGCTCGCCACCGAGGGTCCCTTTGGCGACCACACCGGCTTCTACTCGCTGCCGGACGCCTACCCGCGCTTTCACGTAACCGCCATTACGCGCCGCAGAGACGCCATCTATCCGGCAACGGTGGTTGGCATTCCGCCGCAGGAGGACGCCTACATTGGCAAGGCTACCGAGCGCATTTTTCTTGCCCCCATCCGCCTTGCCATGCTTCCGGAAATAGCCGATATGCACATGCCCTTTGAGGGCGTGGCGCACAACATTGCCATTGTAAAAATCAACAAAACCTACCCGGGGCAGGCGGAAAAAACCGCCAACGCGCTTTGGGGCGCAGGGCAAATGATGTTTAACAAGATGCTGGTGGTGGTGGACGGCGACGTGGATGTGCAGCGCTACGGCGAGGTGTGCGCGTGCGTGCAGCGCAACTTCCGTCCGGCTACCGACGCCTACTTTGGTCGCGGTGCGCTCGACGTGCTCGACCATTCCGCGCAGGCCTGCGGCTACGGCGGAAAGCTGTGCGTTGACGCCACGCGAAAGCTCCCCGAAGAGGCGTCCGCCTTGCCGCAGCGCGAAAAACGCTTGCTCTACAAGTTTACGCATCAGGCAGGGGAGGATACCGACAGCCTGATACGGGTTGTTTTTGATAGTAATGTTGACCTCGACGACCTCGCCACCTGCGTTTGGCTCATGGGCAACAATGTTGACCCCGCCCGCGACTGCAGCATAAAAAACGGCGCCCTCATCATCGACGCTCGCGGCAGGCATAAGAGCAGGAGCATTGTCCGCAGCTGGCCTGAGGTGATTTGCGCCTCACCCGCCACCATCGCCGCAGTTGACCAAAAGTGGGAAAAGCTGGGCTTGGGCAGCTTCATTCCATCGCCATCGCTGCGCTATATGCCACTATTGTCGGGCAGCGGCGGCGCGGTCGCAGGGGCGAAATCTTCCGTTAAAAAATAAAAAAAAATAAAAAATTAACACCTTGACACTTTCCGATTTATACAAAAAATCGCTCGACCTCGTCCCGCTAAGCGACGAGGAGGCGTTGCGGCTCTACGGGCAGGCTCCGCTGGCCGAGCTGATGCGCGTTGCCAACGAGCTGCGGCAGCGGCATGTGGCGGGCAACGGCGTGAGCTGGCAGATAGATCGCAACGTTAACATTACCAACGTGTGCATATCGGGGTGCAAGTTCTGCACCTTTCACTGCGGGCTGCACAGCCCCAAGGCCTACACCACCACGCCGGAGGAGTACGCGCAAAAAATCGAGGAGCTTTTTGCCAAGGGTGGTCGCCAGCTGCTGCTGCAAGGCGGGCTGCACCCCAAGTACGGCATTGATTTCTACGAAACGCTTTTTCGTACGCTCAAGCGGCGGTTTCCTTCGCTCAAGCTGCACGCGCTTGGGCCTCCGGAGGTGGCGCACATTGCGCAGCTCGAAAAGCTCACGTACCGGCAAACGCTGGAGCGGCTCGTGGCGGCGGGCTTGGACAGCCTGCCCGGCGCCGGCGCGGAAATTCTGGATGACCGCGTGCGCAAGCTCCTGTCGCCTGCCAAGCCCAGCGCGCAGGCGTGGCTCGACGTTATGCGCGAGGCGCACCAAATGGGGCTGGCAACCTCGGCCACCATGATGTTCGGGCACATTGAAACGCCCGCCGAGCGCATAAAGCACCTCCGCCTCATCCGCGACTTGCAGCGCGAAAAACCGCAGGGAGCGTTGGGATTTCTGGCGTTCATCTGCTGGCCTGCGCAGCTCGACAACGCCTCGTCGCCCATTTTTGAGGGCGTAAAAAAGGTGTCGGCGGAGGAGTACATTCGCACGGTGGCCATTAGCCGCATTATGCTCAACAACGTCCCCAACATTCAGGCTTCGTGGCTCACGGTGGGCAAGGCCGTTGCGCAGCTGTGCCTGTGGGCTGGCGCCAACGATTTTGGCTCCATCATGATAGAGGAAAATGTGGTTTCGTCGGCGGGCGCAAGCCACTCCTTCGACAAGGACGGCATCACCGCCGCCATACGCGAAGCCGGCTACGAGCCGTGGCTGCGCAACCAGCGGTATGAGCAAGAGCTGCAACCGATGGGTAGCTAAGAGGAAAAGAGGAGAAAATTTTTGTTAAATATTGCGCGAGCAAAGAAAAATAGCTATCTTTGCCTTACTGTGAAGAATTTGTAACCTAAAGAAAAATTACCATGAAGCATTTCTTAATTTTTGGAGTTTTGCTCACCGTGATATCCTGCGCGCCTGAATATGACTTGGATTACAGCGAGTCGGGGTGCGACTGCAAGGAGGAGCTGTACTACAGCTATGGTGACGAGAAAGTTTTTTTGGACTCCCTGTTTTTGAACGATCACCTGCTGGTTGGGTTTAGCGAGCAAGCTCAAGGCGAGGAGATACTGGATGCTGTCAATGAAACCGGCATGTTTCACGCCACCGGCAAGGGCGATATTTTTCGCAGCGGTCAGGAGGGCAAGGCTGACTTACTGCTTGTTCAAACGCTGACCCCCAAAACCTGCACCCAGCTGAAGGAAATTATCGAAGAGCTGCAGAGCAACCCTGCCGTTGCGTTTTCAAACCTCACCTTCAAGGGGACATTCTGCATTGGCGACGATTGCTCCGACGTGATGCTCTACACCGATGAGTTTACCGTAAAGGTAAAGGACGAAAATGACCTGTCGGATTTGCAGAGCGTTGCGCAGGAAACCAACACGAAGATAAAGGAGCAGCACAAGTTGATGCCCGACGTATATGTTCTAAGCGCCGACAAAACCTCAAAAGGCAACTCCCTGCAGATGTCCAACTATTTTCAGGAAACGGGGAAGTTTGTCTATGCTGAGCCTAACTTTATCGAAACCTGCTTTAACCGCGATAGCGAAAAACCGTTGCCTGACAAGGAGTAGCATACGTTTCAGGAAACTTTTAGGCGTTCGCCATGCACTTTTCAGCCGTTTTAAATACCCAAAAACGCTGTAGTACATAGCTATAACCAATCGAAACCAGCATATCGGTTACAATACGGCTGATTTTGTAGTCAACCCCAGCAAGTGTTGTAAGTAGGTATGTTCCAGCCATTTTTAGCACAATGCTACTTGCTGCCGTTAGCACAAAGCGCACAATTTGCTGTTTTGTGGAAAATTTGAAGATGCCATTTCTCTGGTAGAAAGACCAATAACGATTTAGCGAAAAGTTGAGCGCCGCTCCCAAAGCGCAGCCAATAGCAATGGACAGCGTGTAGTGCAGCCCTGCAAGCTCCGTTAAGCCAACCATTACGCCGTAGTCAAATGCGCCTCCGATAATTGCAGACGCTTGCGCTTTGGCAAAAATGAGCAGCCGGTTTACTATCCGTAGATGTATCATATGCCCTTTTCCGCTTTATCTTTTAAATCGGCTATTTTAAGCAGCTTGAAAAAATCCAGCACGTTAACTATGAGCAAAATGGCGCAGCAGAGCGAGCTGACGTAGTGAATGGAGCGGGGTATTACCACCTCGCAAACCAGCATCAGGGAAAGGATAATGCGCACTTCGGTGGGGCCAAAAAGCCCCGAATCAATGCTGTACCTATTGGTAACTTTGTAGCGCAGCTGCGCCAGCAGCATAGACCAACCGTAGAGAACCACAAAAACAAAGCCGCCCAGCTTCCAGCCACCGTTAGCGTAAAACATGTAGCCCAACCCAATGCAGATGACCGAAATCCAATCAACAGACACATCCAGCGACGTTCCGTACCATTTGCGGGGGCTGTTGCGGTAGTAGGCGATGCGTCCGTCCAGCGAGTCGCCAAGCCAGTGTATGGCAAAGCCGGCAATGCCAAGCAGCAAAAAGCAGCTGTTTGCCCAGCTTGCCAAGATAAAGCTCGCCAAAACCACAAAGCTGCCCGCCAAGCCAATAGCCGTAAGCATGTTGGGGGAGATGAAAGCCGGAACATGCCGGACAAGAAAAGCCAGCGCATTTTGTTCCTGCTTTTTCAAAATGTTCGTCCTTTCACGGTCATGTGATATTTTAGCCAATGCTAACTTCTGTGCCTGTTTCATACTCATCTGTTTTTAGTTTTGTTTAACGTTAGTGCAAGTTTCTTAAGGATGATTTTATGTATTTTACATGGTTTTTACGTCTGTCAAAGCTACCGATTGACCTGCGCCTGACCAACAAATATTCTGTACACTTTGGCAAATTTCCGATAAATCACAGATTTTTCACGATGACTTAGAGGATGATACTCTATAAAGTCCATTGCTTCTCCTGCGATTACTTTAGTAGTACATTTCCGGAAAGCTGCCTTGCAGCTGCACATACTTCGTATCGTCCTTTTCAAAAAAAACGATTTTCTCTTCGCGTGACAGCCACCCGAGCGCGTAAAATACGTACTCATTGCTGAATTTTGTCAGCGTTTTTAGTACGCTAATGGGCAGCGCTCCTTTTTCGTTTAGGAGTTGCCAAATTATTCCGGCATTTATGCCAATGTCATTCTTTATCATAGCCTTACTGTTTTAATTACATGATTTAATTTTTTGGTTTAGTCATTTGATTAATAATGCTGAAAAAAAATATGTCTGTTTTTTACAGCTGCTTTTCACTCAGCGCTCATTATTGCCTTAATCCACGCGGGAATGAGCTTTTTACGCTCCTCCATCAGCTGGCTAAATTGCCGCTCATTGAGCCTGCCAAGCGCCGAAATGAAAGGTTTTCCGATAATAAATGGGAAAACGGTGATGCCTAAAAAGTTCATCATAAAGTGCAGCAGGTTGGGCTCTTTTATTTTGCCCGCTGCCACCTGCTCCTGAAATTGCTGAACAAATACGGAGGTTATCAGCATGCGCCGTATGAAAAATTTCCCCAGTAGGTTTTCGGAGCGGCTGTGCACTTCGCTAAAAATGAAGAGCGGAATGTCTGGCTCTTTTGAGAAAATGGTAATATAGTTTGTCGCCAGCAGCTCAATTTTTTCCTCAAAGGTAATGCTCCCGTCGTTAAGAACGTCTATCAGATTTTGGAAGAAACCGGACAGCGTTTCATACACAATGACCTCAAACAGCTTCTCCTTGCTGCGAAAATAGTAGCTCAGTAAGGCAAGATTAATTCCCGCTTCCTCGGCAATATCGCGCGTGCGCGCGGCTGCATAGCCCTTTTTTTGAAACACAGCGCGCGCCGCATTTTTTATCTTCTCCTCCGTGGTGGCGTCTACTGCGCCGTTTTTGTTGCTCGTTGATATAATTTTTGTTTTTTTTTGAATGATTTATGCCACAAATATACAAATATATTTGATTTAAACAAGCGTTTAAATCAAATATTCTGTTTCCCGTAATTCATAGTCAAAAGCCGCCGCCGCTTGTTAATTACAATGATTTTCCATACTTTTGCAAAAAAAGTTGCCATAGCATGAAGAAACAACCCCAACAACGGCCGCTGCTGTCTTTCGACTGGGCTGTGAAGCGCCTGCTGCGCAACAAGGCCAGCTATGTAGTGCTTGAAGGATTTTTAAACGAGCTGCTTAAGCGGCAAATCAAGGTTAAGCATATCCTCGAGAGCGAGAGCAACATGGACGCGCCCCTCGACAAGTCAAACCGTGTGGACATTCTTGTCGAAAACGAAAACAGGGAGCTCATCATTAT
>JAITQP010000180.1 GCA_031288885.1 Prevotellaceae bacterium
TAAACAAGAACGCCTGACTGATGGATATTTTTGCTCAACTTTTGATAGCCTCGCTGTCGGCGGGGTTAATGCTGTTTGGAGCGGTGTATATGGTGCTGCGCAAGCTGCTTGCCGCCGAAAGCCACCGGCGCAACGTGCAGCTGCTGTCCACCGCCAAGGGAATTACCCTGCCGCTACGCCTGCAAGCGCACGAACGCCTGCTGGTGCTGCTGGAGCGCATTTCGCCCGAGTCGCTGGTGCTGCGCCTGCGCCGCCCCGACACCACCAACGTTGAGCTGCACAGCGAGCTGATTGCCGCCGTGCGCACCGAGTTTGAGCATAACCTCTCGCAGCAGCTGTACGTATCGCCGGAGCTGTGGAGCGTGATTGCCATGGCAAAAAACAGCGTGCTCTCGTGCATCAACACGTGCGCAACGTCGCTCTCCCCCAGCGATACCTCCATGCAGCTTGCGCAAGCGCTGCTGGAGTGGCACGTGGACAACGAGCTGCCCACCGCCGCCGCCATACAGCAGCTCAAAAGAGAGGTGGCAAGGCTGTTTTAACCATTAATCATTAACATCAATCACTGATGAAAAATTTTTCTTACCACAACCCTGTCAAGATTATTTTTGGCAAGCAAACAATAGCCCAAGTGGCTAACGAAATTCCCGCCCACGCCAAGGTGCTGGTAACCTACGGCGGCGGGAGCATCAAGAAAAACGGCGTGTACGAGCAGGTGAAAGCCGCGCTGTCAGGCTTCAGCCATCTGGAGTTTGGCGGCATTGAGCCAAACCCGCGCTACGAAACCTGCATGAAAGCGGTGGAGCTCATCCGCAGGGAAAAGGTAACGTTCCTGCTGGCGGTAGGCGGCGGCTCGGTGGTTGACGGGACAAAGCTTATTGCAGCAGCCGTGAGCTTCGGGGGCAATCCGTGGGACATTGTTGCAAAGCGCGCGCCCTTTACCGCCGCCCTGCCCATTGGCGTGGTGCTCACGCTGCCCGCCACCGGCACCGAAATGAACGGCAACTCCGTAATCACCCGCGCGGAAACGCAGGAAAAGCTATCATTCTCCTCCCCGCTGGCGTACCCCAAGTTCTCCATCCTCGACCCGGAAACCACCTACTCGCTGCCGCCCCGTCAGGTCTCAAACGGCGTGGTGGACGCCTTTGTGCACGTTGCCGAGCAGTACATGAACCCGCCGGCAAGCGCGCCGCTGCAGGACTACTACGCGGAGAGCATCCTCAAGGTGCTCATCGAGGAGGGCGGCAAGGCGCTGAGCGCGCCCCTCGACTACAACGTCCGCGCAAACGTGATGTGGGCTGCCACCATGGCGCTCAACGGGCTTATCGCGTGCGGCGTGCCGCAGGACTGGAGCACGCACGAGATTGGGCACGAGCTGACCGCGCTTCATGGGCTTGACCACGGGCAAACGCTGGCGGTGGTGATGCCCGGCGTGTGGCGCACGCTCCGCGCACAAAAATTTGACAAGCTGCTGCAAATGGGCGAGCGCGTGTTCGGCATCACCGGCGGAGCTCCCGAAGAGCGGGTGGAGGCGGCTATCGACGCTACCGAAAACTTTTTCCGCTCGCTGGGCACCAAAACAAGGCTCTCGGAGTACGGGCTCAACGCAAGCGTTATTGAGCCCATTGCACAGCGCTTCGCCGCGCGCGGGCACGCTTTCATCACCGCCGATATGGTGCGGGAGGTGCTAACTCAAAGAGTATAGCTTTTAGTGATTTAATGGGCACGAGCGAAAGCGCTAAAAAAATTACGCTTCGCGCGATTAACTTTCGCGCGAAGCGTAATTCTTAATTCCTAATTCCTAATTCCTAATTCTCAAGACGGTTGCTTTCCGATGTACGCCAAAATTCCGCCGTCAACGTAGAGGATGTGCCCGTTTACGAAGTTGGAGGCTTCGGAGGCGAGGAACACCGCCGGCCCTTGCAGGTCGTCCGTTTTTCCCCAGCGCGCCGCGGGGGTGCGCCCAATGATAAAGGTGTTGAAGGGGTGTCCGGCTTCGCGCAGCGGCGCGGTTTGCGGCGTTTCGATGTAGCCCGGCCCAATGCCGTTGACCTGAATGTTGAACTCTGCCCACTCGCAGGCCAAGTTGCGCGTCAGCATCTTCAACCCGCCCTTTGCGGAGGCGTACGCCGACACCGTTTCGCGCCCCAGCTCGCTCATCATGGAGCAGATGTTGATGATTTTTCCGCCGCCTTTCTTTATCATGTACGGGGCAACGGTTTTGGACATGATGAACGGCCCGTTGAGGTCAATATCTATCACCTGACGAAAATCCTTAGCGGACATTTCCACGGCGGGTATGCGCTTGATGATGCCGGCGTTGTTCACCAGAATATCTATCACGCCCACCTCTTTGGTAATTTGCGCAATGGCGTCGGTCACCTTGTCCTCGTCGGTCACGTCAAAGACGTAGCCTTTTGCGTCAACGCCGGCGGCTTTGTACTCGGCTTCGGCTGCCGCCACCTTGTCGGCCAGCAGGTCGTTGAACACAATTTTTGCGCCCGCAGCCGCCAGCGCCTTGGCAAGAGCCATGCCAATGCCATACGTTGCTCCGGTTACCAGAGCTATCTTCCCGTTGAGAGAAAACTTGTCAATAAAACTCATAGCTGTAATAATTTTGATGTTGGAAAAGATTGGTAGCCCATAGGAGAATCGAACTCCTCTTTCAAGAATGAGAATCTTGCGTCCTAACCGATAGACGAATGGGCCATGCTTGCCGCTAAAGCCGTCCGGCTTTTAAAGCGCACAAAGATAGCGAGTATTTTTTAATCTGCAAATTTTTTATCGCAAAAAAAAAATGCGGGAGCTGCTTTGTAGGTAGCAAAACAGATCGCTCGCCGTGATGCGCCCGCCCACTAACCGTTAACCATTCTCTCCAGCGACAACTTCATTCGCTCGATGGCTTGCTCCTTGCCCAGCAGGACGCACATCTCCGAGGCGCCGCCCGGCGTTGAGAGGTGTCCGGTGACGGCAATTCTGACTATCCAAAGTAGCTGTTTTTTCTTCAGGTCGCGCTGCGCCGCCAGCTGCTCAAGCGCGGCAAACAGCGCGTCGTTGCTCCAGTCGGCAAGGGGCTCCAGCGCGGCTATCACCGCAGGAAGGGTCTCCTTGGCCAGCTGCACGGAGGATTTAGACCCTGCATGGTCGAACAGCGACAGGCTGTACCCGTCAAAGCTGTCTATGAACTTTGCGGCGTCCGGTATGTCGGAGAGGGCGCTGATGCGCGGCCGCAGCAGCTCGCTGAGGAGGGGGAGGTTTACCGACGTGGAGATTGCGCCGTAGTGCGGCGTGGCGAGCGCGTGCGCGTGCAGCTGCTGCGGGGAGAGCTCCTTCAGGTACTGCGCGTTGAGCCACCGCAGCTTTACCTCGTCAAAAACGGCGGAGGATTTGGATATGCCGCTCACGTCGAATGCCTCCACCAGCTCTTGCAGGGAGAACTTCTCCACTTCGGTCTTTGGGTTCCAGCCCAGCAGCGCGACGTAGTTCAGTATCGCTTCGGGCAAAAAACCTTTGGCGATAAAATCCTCAAAGTTGGCGTCGCCGTGCCGCTTGCTCAGCTTGTGCTGCTTGTCCTTCATGATGTGCGGCAGGTGCACGTAGCGGGGTATTTCCCACCCAAACGCCTCGTAGAGCATGTTGTAGTTTGGCGTGCTGCTGAGGTACTCCATGCCTCGGAAGACGTGGGTTATCTCCATCAGGTGGTCGTCCACCACGTTGGCGAAGTTGTAGGTGGGGAAGCCATCGGACTTGAGCAGGACGTTGTCGTGCAGCTCCCGATTTTCGACGCTGATTTCGCCGTACACCATGTCGGAGAACGTGGTAACGCCCTCCTGCGGCACGTTTTGCCGGATAACCCATGGGGCGCCGGACGCCAGCTTCTCCGCCACCTCCTCCCTGCTGAGGTGCAGGCAATGCTTGTCGTAGCGCCGGTTGCCCGTTTCGTCGGTCAGCGTGTCGAGGCGCTCCTTGGTGCAGAAGCAGTAGTAGGCGTGCGACGCGCTTA
Organism: Prevotellaceae bacterium; assembly: GCA_031288885.1. Taxonomy (GTDB): domain Bacteria; phylum Bacteroidota; class Bacteroidia; order Bacteroidales; family UBA932; genus JAITMY01. The sequence goes on from JAITQP010000180.1 coordinate 4,004, forward strand.
CCAGCTCCTGCGCGTACTTTGCGTAGATATGCTTTCGCTCGCTCTGCGTGTAGGGGCCGCAGCATCCGCCTACGTCGGGGCCTTCGTCGTGCCGCAGTCCGGCAAGGTTTAGCGTAGCGTAGATGGCCTCAACGGCGTTCTCCACGAGCCGCTCGCGGTCGGTGTCCTCTATGCGCAGGATAAATTGCCCATGGTTTTTCCTTGCAAACAGGTAGGCGTATAGCGCCGTGCGGAGGTTGCCTATGTGCATAAACCCCGTGGGGCTTGGGGCAAATCTTGTTCTTACAGTGCGTGTCATATTCTAATTCTAATTTTTGATTTTCTCTGCGTGGTAGCTCGACCTCACCAGCGGTGCGCTTTCCACGTGCGCAAATCCCTTTTCCTTTCCTACCCTGCGGTACTCCTCGAATACCTCCGGCGGCACGTACTCCGCCACCGGCACGTTTTTTTCGGAGGGTTGCAGGTACTGCCCGATGGTCATTGCGCTGCACCCCACGCTCCGCAGGTCGTCCATTGCCTCCATGACCTCCGCGCGCGTTTCCCCCAGCCCCAGCATAATGCCCGATTTTGCCGTTACGCCGCTCGCCGCCACCTGCCGTATCACCTCCAGCGACGTTTCGTAGGTTGCGCGGCTGCGTATGCCTTTGGAGAGCCGCCTCACGGTCTCCAAGTTGTGCGACACGACCTCCGGACGAGCGTCGAGAACGAGGGCTATCAGCTCCCTCCGGCCCTGAAAATCGGGGATGAGCGTTTCCATGGTGGTGGTGGGGTTGAGCGCCTTCACCGCCTGTATCACCCGCACCCAGTGCGCTGCGCCCAAGTCCGGCAGGTCGTCCCTGTCCACCGAGGTGATTACGGCGTGGCGCAGCTGCAGGAGCTTTACCGAGCGGGCAATGTTTTCAGGCTCTTGGGGGTCGAGGGGAGCGGGGCGTCCCGTTTTCACGTTGCAAAACTTGCAGGAGCGGGTGCAAACGTCGCCGCCAACCATGAACGTTGCCGTGCCGCGCGCCCAGCAGTCGCTCCGGTTGGGGCACAAGCCGTCCGTGCAGATGGTGTGCAGCCGGTGCGTGCGCACTATTTCGTTCACCTGCATGTAGGCCTTTCCCTGCGGGAGCCGCGTTTTCAGCCATTCGGGTTTTCTTTTGCCAACCATTTGGGGGATGCTGCTTTTGGGTATGAAATTGATTTTACTAAAGTCCCACTACGGTAACGTTTTTTCCGTCCACCGTTTCCTTTTTCAGGTAGATTTTATCCTCCCACGTGACGTCAGCGCGCCGGTCAAAGATAGCCAGCCAGCCTTCGTGGCATCCGTAAACGTCCATGTAGCGACGGGTTTGCACAAGCCCCTCCTGTAGCGATTTTTCGCCGCGCCAGACCTTGAGCTCAACGGGGTATTTTTGCCCTTCGTACGCAATGCAAATGTCAAGCCGCCCCGTTCCTGCCGCCATTTCGCGAATAATTTGCCCGCCGCCGTTGATAACCCGCTGGAGAAACGCCATCAGGATAAGGTGCGGCGCGGCTTCCCTGTACTCGTATTTTTCCACCCAAATGTCGCTGTTTTCGCGCCA
>JAITQP010000252.1 GCA_031288885.1 Prevotellaceae bacterium
TTCCCTTTTTAAAAAAGCGAGCGATTATAGAGAAGAGTTATTAACAAACATATCAGGATTAATTGATGAAGAATCATATGTCGGCCGTTCCAGAGACGGCTCGGAGGGACAATTCACAAGGGAGCGTAAACTTCCTTTCAAATCGCTGATAATAATGCTGTTAAGAGGCATAAAATCATCGCTTCAACGTGAGTTGGACAGTTTTTTCAAAACGGTTTTATCTACCGATTAAACTGAGGAAATGGATACATAGGAATTTCTAATCGCTGAATTGCTGTAAAAAACAGATAAAGCCTTGTACTATCAAAAAAATCCCCTATCTTTGTATTGCATTAAAAGAAATGCCCAGATGGCGGAATTGGTAGACGCGCTGGTCTCAAACACCAGTGGTAGCAATATCGTGCCGGTTCGATCCCGGCCTCGGGTACGCTTCAGAGCGCCAATAATCGTTGTTGTAGATTATTGGCGTTTTTGCTTTTATTGGGTTTTTTAAAGCAGCTTCTTTGTCGATTTAATAGCCACAAAGTCTTTCAGGTAAAACGGCTCAAAATACGCCACATCTTCAAAGCATTTTTGGGTGAAATGCTGCTCCGCCAGCTGCGCCATGCCGCTCGCCGAGGCTTGCACCTCGATAAATACGGCGTTGGGGCTTTGCGCTACCTGCCTGAGCTTGCCGGCGCCGCTGCCGAAAAACACGATGCGCCGCGCTCGGAGCTCCTCGGCAAAGCTGCTTTCGCTTACTACTTGGGCTGTAACCTCCGTTTGCTGCACGCCGTTAGCGTCGAACATCGCCGTGTAAACCTCCATGCGGCGCGCGTCGAGCATGGGGCAAAGCAGGTCGCTGGGGAGGAGCGCGGCTTTTGCCGACGCCAGCGCTGTTAGCGCGTGGAGGCTGCCCACCGCAATGAGCGGCTTGCCGGCGCCGTAGCACAAGCCCTTAGCGGTGCTTACCCCTATGCGCAAGCTGGTGTATGACCCGGGGCCTTTGCTCACCGCCACAGCGTCGAGCTGCGACGGCGCAACGCCCGCTTCGCCAAGCACGCCGCTGATGAACGGCGCAAGCAGCTTCGCGTGGTCGCGCTCCACGGCGCTCTCCCTGAGCGCAACCACCTCTCCGTTGCGCGCCAACGCTACGGAGCAAACCTCCGCCGAGCTCTCTATGCAAAGCAGCAAAGCCATACGCTGCGCTACCTTAGCTTTTCTATTTTCTCATCCACGCGCCTATCTATCTCATAGAGTGCGGATTTGAACTTACTGAAGTTGAGGTACGGAAACACCGACGGCGCAAACCTCGAAAGCGGCACGTAAAGCTTAGACTTGTTGACTTGCCCGCGCGGCATAAAGCGCAGCTGGCTATCAATTGTGTTGATAATTAGCAGCGTAATGCTGATAATGAGCGCCATTTTTACCACCGAAAAAACAACTCCCAGCAAGCGGTTGAGCCACCCCAGCAGCGCCAAGTGCACTATTCTTTGCGCGATATGCCCCGCCAAGCGGGCGAGAATAACTACTCCAATGAACGCCAGCGTAAACGAAATGACGGCAACCGTCTGCGTCCCCACGCCAAATCCTGTAATCCATGCGGCTAAAATGCTCGAAAATTTGGCGGCAAGGTACACGCCAAGCACGATGGACAGCAGCGCAACAACCTGCATAATAAGCCCCTGCTTGAAGCCGGAGTAAATGGCAACGCAAAACAGCAGCGCAAGTAGAATATCAAAGATGCTCATAATAAATATTTTTAGGTGGTAAAAACGTGCGAATTTAGTAATTATTAGCGTGGGTTGCAAGGCTTGCCAAAATTTATTTTATCTTTGAGCTATAATTTTTCCCTCAAAGCATGAAAACACCTGTACTCATTGCCCACGACGCCGGCCTGAAGCCCTACGAAAACGTTATTTGCAGGCGCATTGACAAGGCCAAGCAAGCCGAGCAGCGGCTCACCAACGGCAAGCCGCTGAGCGAAATCGCCAACAGCCACCTCTACTACGGCCTGCACCACACCGGCAGCGGGTGGGCGCTGCGCGAGTGGGCGCCTAACGCGCAGTACGTTTACCTCATTGGCGAATTCAACGGGTGGAAGCCCGATAGCCGCTGGGGCTTCAGGCGCATTGGCGGCGGAAGCTGGGAGCTCACGCTCCCGCCGGAAATGCTGCACCACGGCGACCTCTACAAGCTGCTCATAGTTTGGGAAAACGGGAGCGGCGAGCGCATCCCGTCGCACTGCCGCCGCGTGGTGCAGGATGAGAAGACGCACATCTTTTCGGCGCAGGTGTGGCGTCCGCAGCAGCCGTACAGCTGGAAAAATGCGCCCCCAAAGCGCGTAAAAAATCCCTTCATCTACGAGGCGCACGTTGGCATGGCAACGGAGGAGTACCGCACGGGCACCTACGCAGAGTTTGCCCAAAACGTGCTGCCGCGCATTGCAGCGCTCGGCTACAACGTTTTGCAGCTCATGGCTGTTCAGGAGCACCCCTACTACGGCTCGTTTGGCTATCAGGTGTCCAACTTTTACGCGCCCAGCTTCAGGTTTGGCACTCCGGAGGAGCTCAAGGCGCTGGTGGACGCGGCGCACGGCTTGGGCATTGCCGTTATCATGGACATTGTCCACTCCCACGCCGTGAAAAACGACAACGAGGGGCTGAGCCACTTTGACGGCACGGAGTACCAGTACTTCCACGCCGGCGCGCGCGGGCAGCACCCCGTGTGGGATTCGCGCTGCTTTGACTACGGCAAGCCCGAAGTTATCAGCTTTTTGCTCTCCAACTGCAAGTACTGGCTGGAGGAATTTCGCTTCGACGGGTTTCGCTTCGACGGCGTGACCAGCATGATGTACCTCCACCACGGCATAGGCATTGACTTTGTCAGCTACGGCATGTACTACGACCAGCACGCGGACGAGGACGCCATCACCTACCTCACCTTGGCCAACAAGCTGGTGCACGAGCTCAACCCCGCCGCGCTGAGCATTGCCGAAGACGTGAGCGGAATGCCGGCCTTGGCGGTGCCCGTTAAGGACGGCGGTATGGGCTTCGATTTTCGCATGAGCATGGGCGTAGCCGACTTCTGGGTAAAAACGCTCAAGGCAAAGAAGGACGAGCAGTGGCACGTGGGCGACATGTTCCACGAGCTCACCAACAAGCGCGCGGACGAAAAAACCATATCGTACGCCGAGTGCCACGATCAGGCCATGGTGGGCGACAAAACCATTGCCTTTTGGCTGCTCGATAAGGAGATGTACACCGGCATGAGCATATTTGAGCCCAACCTGCTTGTGGATAGAGGCGTTGCGCTGCACAAGCTCATCCGCTTTGCCACGGTGTCCACGGCAGGCGACGGCTACCTCAACTTTATGGGCAACGAATTTGGGCACCCCGAGTGGATAGACTTCCCGCGCGAGGGGAACGGGTGGAGCTACCACTACGCCCGCCGCCAGTGGCGCCTTGCCGACGACGGCAACCTGCGCTACCGCTTCCTGCTGGCGTGGGACAAGGCTATCGTGGCGCTGGCCAAAAAAGAAAAAATCTACCGCGAACGGCCTTTTGCCATCGTGCAGAACTGCGACGACCAAGCGCTCATCTTCAAGCGGGGCGACGTGGTGTTTGCCTTCAACTTCAACCCCGTAAAGTCGTTCACCGGATACGGATTTGAGGTAGACGCAGGAGAATACACAACCATCCTGTGCAGCGACAACCCAGCGTTTGGCGGCTTTGGGCGCATAGACGAAAAAATATCCTACCTCACCTCCAGCGAAAACGGCAAGCACCTCCTCAAGCTCTACCTGCCCAGCAGGGCTGCCGTTGCGCTGAAGCGAAGGGTTTAAAACCCCGTTGGGGTGTTTTTTCCACCGAGCGTTTCATTCTTCACCTTTTCTTGCTACCTTTGCATAAACTATTTAAATATAAACCATTCGAGCACCATGAAAAATTTAGACGAGCTAACCTCTGATGTCTGCGCGCTGGCGCGCAATACGGGAAAATTCCTGCGCAAAGAGCGGGAGGGCTTCTCGCTAAGCCGCGTTGAAGTGAAAGGGCAAAACAACTTTGTGAGCGACGTTGACAAAAACGCCGAAAAGCAAATCGTTGCCTCGCTGCGGGGCTTGCTCCCCGAGGCCGGATTTATTGCCGAGGAGGGCACCGCCACCTGCAGCAACGAGCGCTACCGCTGGGTAGTTGACCCGCTGGACGGCACCACCAACTTCATCCACGGGCTGGCGCCCTACGCCGTGAGCATCGCCCTGATGGACGGCGACGAAGTGGTGCTGGGCGTGGTGCACGAGGCCGTGGCCGATGAGTGCTTCTACGCGTGGAAAGGCAGCAAGGCTTTCCTCAACGGGCGGGAAATACGCGTGTCGGAAGCCGCCACGGTGGAGACAGCCCTCGTCGCCACAGGGTTCCCGTACTACAACTTTGAGAAGATACAGCGCTACCTGAACAGCCTCAACTACTTCATGCAGCGCTCGCACGGAATGCGCCGCCTCGGCTCCGCCGCTACCGACCTCGCGTACGTTGCCTGCGGGCGCTTTGAGGCGTTTTACGAGTACTCGCTGCAGCCGTGGGACGTGGCCGCAGGCTCGCTGATTGTGCAGCAGGCGGGCGGAAAGGTTAGCGACTTTTCGGGCGGAACCTCCTACATCTTCGGGCAAGAGCTGGTGAGCACCAACGCAAACATCTATGAAGAATTTCTGGAAATCGTAAAAAAGCACTTTTAAAGCATCTTGAAATCCGAAGCCACATGCCAAAAACTTCTGTCGTAATACTCAACTGGAACGGCAAAAAATTTTTGCAGCACTTTCTGCCCTCCGTCGTAGCCAACACCCATGACGCGCAAACCGAAATAGTGGTAGCCGACAACGGCTCCACCGACGGCTCGCGGGCGTACGTTGAGCAGCAATTCCCCCACGTGCGCCTCATAAAGCTCGACCGCAACTACGGCTTTACCGGAGGCTACAACCGCGCCATGGCGCTCATAAGCTCCCCCTACACCGTGCTCCTCAACTCCGACGTTGGCGTGCCGCAGGGCTGGCTCGCGCCGCTGGTGCAGCACTTAGACAACAACGAAAGCGTGGGGGCGTGCATGCCCAAAATCCGCTCATTTGCGCAGCCGCAAAGCTTTGAGTACGCCGGAGCCGCCGGCGGCTTTATCGACCTGCTCGGATACCCGTTTTGCAGGGGGCGCATACTCGGCGCCATTGAGCAGGATAGCGGGCAGTACAGCGACCTGCGCAAAATATTTTGGGCTACGGGCGCCTGCATGGTCGTGCGCACGGAGCTGTTCAAGAAGCTGGGCGGATTTGACGACGACTTTTTTGCCCACATGGAGGAAATTGACCTCTGCTGGCGCATGCAAAACGCAGGGTACGACGTTACCTGCATCGGCGCTTCGGAGGTATTTCACGTGGGAGGCGGCACGCTGCCCAACAACAACCCCCAAAAGCTATTCTACAACTACCGCAACAACCTGCTCATGCTCTACAAAAACCTCCCCTTAGGCGTGCACTGTGCGGTGGTAACGCTGCGCATACTGCTCGACTGGATGTCGGCGCTAATATTCCTGCTACAGCTACGGTTTAGCTACGCCGGCGCGGTGCTCAAGGCGCACATTGCCTTCTTTAAGCTCAAGCGCGGCAAGCGCAGCAAGCAGAGCAAGCTCGGCGCGGCGCGCCTCAGCGGCGTTTACAGGGGCAGCATAATCCTCAGCTACTTACTACTCGGGAAACGAACGTTTAATCAATTAGGAATTACGAATTAGGAATGGCGTTGCTGCAACAAAATCTTGCCATTGTCCTCGTCATTGTGAGCAAGGCGCAAGCACGCCTCGCGTCATTGCGAGCGGAGCGAAGCGGAGTTCAACGAAGTTAATCCAGCGTCGCACGCTTTGCGCCCCACCCCACCCCGTGCAGGTTACGCGGGTATGCACTGACGCGAAGCATGCTTTTCCGAATTGCTTTGCTCCGTTCGCAGTGATAAAATAGCATCAGACATATTATTAGCACATTACAAACTCTTTTTTCCTCGTATAGTGGGTTCGGGGATCGCAATGACGGAAAACAACCTTTTGAGACATCCTCCTACAACGTGTCATAATAAGAAAAAAAAACAAAAAGGGCGGGTTTAAAACCCACCCCGACATCAAACTCTTAAAAAGTGTTAATGGCCAAACCAAAATTTTAAATGCCGCCTCCGGCGGCATAGCGATCTTCGCCTGTCCTGCTTCGCTCCGCTTCGCAGACCGGCGAAGATCGCGGTTTGCTTACAGGAAAGAACGGACATCAGTAAACT
>JAITQP010000272.1 GCA_031288885.1 Prevotellaceae bacterium
CGCCAGCAAGCTTCCGCTGGCGGGCGTGTACGTGTCGGTGGAAAAGAGCATCCACGGTACGATGACCGACAAAGACGGGCAGTACATCCTGCGCATCCCCAAAAACGCCGTGCCGGAGACGAAAATAAAATTTTCGCAGCTGGGCATGAAGTCCGTAGAGGTGACGTACAGCCACCGCACCCGCATTGACGTGGCCATGGAGGAGGACGCCCAAACGCTGCAGGAGGTGGTGGTTACCGGCGTGTACAACATGCCGCGCCGCGACGTGGTGGGCTCCTACACGGCGCTCAAGGCCGCCGACATTATGCTGCCGTCGCTCAACTCCATAGACGAGATGCTGGCGGGGCAGGTGGCGGGTATGATTGTCAAAACGCCCATGCGCGCCGGCGCAGCGCCGCAAATCTCCATCCGCGGGCAGTCCACCCTGCTGGGCACTACCGAGCCGCTGTGGGTGGTGGACGGCGTGGTGCAACCCGACGTTCAGCAAACGTCGGGCGCGTGGGACGCGTGGGGCACCGGCAACGACGCCGAAATCAACAACATCATCGGCAGCCAGATTTCGTGGCTCAACCCCGCCGACATTGAGTCGGTAACCGTGCTCAAGGATGCGTCTACCACGGCGGTGTACGGCTCGCGGGCGTCAAACGGCGTGATTGTCATCACCACCAAAAAGGGCTCCATGGACAGGCTTTCCATCAACGCCTCCTACAACCTGACCGTGGGCGAGCAGCTCCACTACGGCCACTACAACCTGATGAACTCGCAGGAGCGCATCGGCTTTAGCCGAGAGGCCTTTGACGCGGGCGCGTACTACCTGCACGTGCCCATTAGCCAGCCCTACACCTACGAGGGCATGTACAACATGTACCTCTCCGGAAAGCTGCCGGAATCCGAGTTTCTCCGGCAGTACAGCTACTTGGAAACGGTCAACACGAACTGGCTGAAGCTGGTTACCCGCCCCAGCGTAAACCAAACGTACCACGTGAGCGCGTCGGGCGGCACCAACAAGGTTACCTACGCCGCGTCCGTATCCTACAACCAGCTCGACGCCACCGAGGTGGGCAACGGCATGAACCGCTATACGGGTCGCGTGGGGGTTGGCGTGGAGCTGTCGCCCAAGGTGAGGATTGACGCCAGCCTGTCGAGCACCTTGAGCCAAACCTCGGGTTTTTCGGGCGCGGGTATCGACCCCATCGGGTACGCCACCAAAACGAGCCGCGCCATACCGGCCTACAATCAGGACGGGTCGCCGGCGTTCTACAGGGTGCGGGAGACGTACAAGTACAATACGAACACGGATGAGGAGGGGCTTCCCTACAACATTCTGGACGATATAAGCAACACCGCGTCGTACGTGGAAAATCCGGTGACGCACGCTACGCTGGACTTCAAGTGGCACATCACGCCCGATATTACCTACCAAGTGGTGGGCGGCTACAGCGCCAACGGCCGCACGTCGGAGTCGTGGATGGGCGAAAATTCGTTCTACGTGATAAGCCGGTATCGCGGCTACCGTCTGGGCTCGCCCGAGGCCGCCGACCCGCAATACAAAAACGCCGCCGTGCTCAAGAACGGCGGCATACTTATTACCGACAACACGCTCTCGCGGAGCTACAGCGTGCGCAACCAGCTGAACTACTCGCGCACGTTTGCCCAGCGGCACCGCGTGAACGTGATGACCATGTGGGAAATCAACTCCAGCTACCGCAACTCGAAGTACAACACGGTGTTTGGCTACGACAGGTCGCGGGGCGAGCGCATTGCCGAGCCCACGCAGCCCTCGGAGCTGAAGCCGATAGGCAGCGCCACCGCGCCCACCGGCTACGAGGATACCTACAACAAGCTGGTGAAAGGCTACTGGCGCTCCACCAACTTTACCGACAACAAAGCCTCGCTGGCGTTCATTGGCGCCTACTCGTTCAACGAAAAGTATGTGCTCAACGCCAACTTCCGCAACGACTGGTCGAACACCTTTGGCCAGAACGCCAACAAGCGCTTCAACCCCGCGTTTTCGCTCGGCGCGTCGTGGAAGCTTGCCGAAGAGCAATTCATGGATTGGGCTGACGAGTGGCTCACCACCGCCAACTTCCGCCTGACCTACGGCACGCAGGGCAACGTGTCGAACACCCAAACCACGGAAATGATTTTGAGGTACGAAGCGGTACACCCGCTGCTGCAGGAGCCGTACTCCACCATTTCGCGCCTTGCCAACCCCTACATGTCGTGGGAGCGCACCGAAAACTGGAACGGCGGGCTTGACTTAAGCCTGCTCAACAGCCGCGTAACCTTGGTGGTAGACGGCTACACACGCCTGTCGAACGTTGGGCGCACCTTTACCGACACGCCGGAGAACGGCGGCTTTTCGAGCACGTTTACCGGCACGTTCATACGGAACTCCGGCGTTGAGGCGGCGCTCAACGTTATAGCCCTGCAAACGTCCTCGTGGAAGGTGTCGGTGGGCGCCAACATATCCAAAAACTGGAACCTGATTGTACGGGAAGAGCAAACCGACGCTGCGTCCTACAACACCACAACGTACCTCACCGGCTCAACCGAAAAAATTATTGTCCCGAACTACGCGTTAGGCTCGTTCTGGGCGTACTCCTACGCCGGTCCGGACGCCCGCTACGGCATCCCAACGTTCAACAACATGGACGTGGAGAGCACCAACCCCGTGGATTTCCTCACGTACGCCGGCACGCGCATTTCCAGCCTGAGCGGCGGCCTCAACCTCCGCGCGAGCTACAAGAATATTTCTGCCGCCATGCTGTGCGTAGCCACGCTGGGCGGCAACACGTTTCTTCCCAACCCCTACAGCGCATTCGTCAACGGGCAAATGCCCGACCCCACGAGCAACCTCAGCAAAGAGCTGCTGGAGCGCTGGAAGCAGCCGGACGACCCCACCGATTTCCCGGGCCTGTACATCGTGCCCGACAAAACAAAATACCCGATACTGCTGAATGACCCGTCGGGAGGGACTTCCCAAAACCGCTACACGATGTGGGGCTACTCCGATGCGCGGGTAGCGTCCATGTCGAATTTCCGCTGCCGAAGCATACAGGTTACGTGGATGATTGGCGCCAAATACCTGAAAAAAATTCACCTGCGCAGCGTCAACATTACGGCGGCCGTCAACAACGTGTTCCTGATAGCAGCCTCCGAGTGGAACGGTATGGATCCCGAGCAGGGCGGCGACCGGAAAGTCCCGCGCTCCTACACCGTGGGCGTAAGCCTTGGGTTTTAACCAAATTAAGAAAAGAGCAACATGAAAAGTATAAATATCGCCATGGCAAGCCTGCTTTTGTTGCCGCTGTTTTTGGCGTCGTGCGAAGATTTTCTGAAGCCGCGGTCGCAGAGCGAATTTGAGCCGGAAACGGCAGATCAGCTGAACGAGCTGGTTGTATCGGCCATCCCCGACCCATCCGTCAACATCAACCTTACCTGCGGATTTCTCGACGTTGTGTCGGACGACGTGGAAACGCTCGCCAAGTATGTCGATCATCGCCTCCCGACCGATGTGTGGTATAGCCAACCCTACGTATCGGCCATATACGCCTTATACACGTGGCGCCCCGACTACGACGTGTACATGCGGGCAAGCGGGTATTACGATACCGAGCTTTACTCCGACGTGTACAAAAAAATAGTCTACGCCAACGCGCCGCTCGACTACGTTGACAAGGTAAGCGGCGAGGCGGCCACAAAAAGCTACGTGCGGGCGCAGGCCTACACCCTGCGGGCGTTCTACTATCTTCATTTAGTCAACGTGTACGGCGTGCCCTACACGCTCAACCCCAACGGCCTCGGCGTGCCGCTCCGCACCACCGCCACCAAGGAAAACCGCAAAATGACGCGCAACACGGTGGGCGAGGTCTACAGCCTCATCATCGACGATTTGCGCAGCGCGGTGGCGCTGTTTGAGGGGCTGGAGGCGTCGCAGCAATACCGGCAGCTCAGGCCTACGCTGCCCATGGCGCTGCTCCTCCTGTCCAGAGCCTACCTGTATATGGGCGACTGGCAAAACGCTGCGCTCTACGCCCAAAAGCTCATCGACGACTGGAAGCACCGATTTCATATCCAAGACCTGAACGAGCTGCTTGCAAAAGGCTACAGCAATGTGGCGCCCACCGCCGCCACGTCGACGGATGCGGATGTAAAGCGCACGCAAAAATTCTGGCCTGATTTCCTGACCTACGCCAACCCCGATGTGATATGGCTCTACAGCAGGGCGGATGATGTTGCGCCGCTGACGGCGCGGGAGATGTCGGAGGGAAGCAACGCCCGCCTGAAAAACAACGACGCCTTTGCCACGTTAACCCACGCCTCGCCCGATTTGATAGGCAGCTACGATGCGCAGGATTTGCGCCTGCGCACCTACTTTGTGCGCGACTTGTACAGCGAGCCCGACTACAGCGACGTTGCCGCCACGCTGACAACCGGCAAATACCGCGCCTACGGCAAGCTGCAAATTTCGGACGACGGTAGCGGCGTTCCCTCCTCAGCCAACCACTTTTTGCCTGTGCGCGACAGCCGCACCTACGGGCAGGCGCTGCGCTTCACGGAGGCCTACCTCATCCTCGCCGAGGCGGAGGCGCAGCTCGGCCACGCGGATAAAGCCTTGGACGCGCTTAGGGAGATTTGGAAAAACAGATTTGCGAGCGGAAACGCCCCGCCGGCCTACACCTCCGGCGACGCAGTGGAGCTTGTGCGCAGGGAGCGTCGGCGCGAGCTTTGCTTTGAGGCCTTGCGCTGGTTTGACCTCCGCCGGCAGGGAATGCCGCCCGTTACGCACGTTTGGTACGAGCTGACGTACGGCGACCCCCAAACATTTACGCTGAAGCAAAACGACGCAGGGTATACGCTCCCGATGCCGGAAAGCATCCTGCTCTCCAACCCCGACCTCACGCAGGTGGAACTAAGAGCTAAGAACTAAGAGTTAAGAATTGACGGTTAAGAATTGATGGTTAAGAGTTAATAACTAATAACTAATAACTAAAATAGGTGCTGATGAAAAGGTATTTTATATTTTTAATGGGCATATGGGCGCTGCAGGCCTGCTACAAGGAGAAAGCGCTCACGCCTACGGTGCTGGAGTCGGCTACCTCCAAGTTTGATTTTCCGCAGGGCACGTCGCCTGCAGATAGCGCTATAGCGGATATTTACGAAAAGTACGGCGTAAAGCTCATCTACAGGGAGTTTACGCAAAGCGATGTAGATCGCGGGTGGAAGTCGCCCGAGGGCGAAAGCTTTATCAGCACCAAATGCGAGTGGGAGTATTTGGGCGAAAGCGCGCAGCTGGAGCAGGCGGTTGGCATCCTGAAGGAGAAAGTATTCGACCTGCTGCCCGACGCCGTGGTTAAAGCGGCGCTGCGCGCCTGCCCGTACCTATACGTAGCTGACGATATTCGCTACGCCGAGGGCAGCAGGGAGCAAATGTCCATTTACCCCGTCAAAGGGCTCGACAGCTGGATGGTCAGCGTAGCCCTCGGCCACCAGCAACCCGATAACCATTCGATGCGCGTGTTCTATCCGGCGCAAATAATGTGCGAAATGTTTGTTTACGCCTACGCCGGCGGCGACGTCACCCTGCCTCCCGAATTTTTTGAGGAGCTTAACACGGATGTGTTAACGCTCAAATCATACACGGCGGCTACCAAGGCAGGCTCCGGAACGCCTGACTATGAAAATTACTGGGCGCGCAGGGGGTTTCCGCCGGCGGTATTGCCAACGGGCAGAATTTTTACCGGCCCGTCGCACGCCAGCTGCGCCATTAATCCTTCTGTAATGCCTCCGCTGACGGCAGCCACGCGCGAGGTGTCGCAGTTTTTCCTCTTTCTGTGCCTCGATTACAACTTTAGCTGGTCAACCTATTTTGAGCAGCCTGACGGGATTTTTTATGACTGCCCCAAGCTAAAAACCCGCCTCGAGCTGTTCGTTAACCGCATGAAAGAGTACGGTATCGACTTCGAGGCTATCCGCGCAAAGCTTTATGAGGGCTCAACGATGGACAAAAGCCCAAGCAGGTATGCCTCCAAAAACAACTCCCAAGACTTAACGTTCATTTATGCAGATTATTAGTAGATTTATGAAAACAACAATTTTCACAGGCGCGCTGTGCGCGCTTTACACCATAGGAAACGCCGCCTCGCCCGCCCAAGGCAGCGCACCGGAGGAGTGGCAGCACAAATCGCCCGAAACAGACAGCCTGTACGGCGCAGGCATCAACAACGCCTACCGCCTGCTTAACGGGCGGAAGCCTGCAAAAACCGTAACCGTGGCGCTGGTTGGCTACGGCATGGACGTTGAGCAGGAAGACCTGAGCGGTGCAATATGGACAAACCCCAACGAAAAACCCAACGGAAAAGACGACGACGGCAACGGCTATATCGACGACCTCCACGGCTGGAATTTTCTGGGAACGCCCGACAGAAAATCGCTCAACAGGCTCTCGCGGGTGGGCGACCGCGAATTTTTTCGCCTGAAAGACAAGTATGCCCACTACATTTATGCACAGGGCAAATGCTACACCTTGGATACCCTGACGCAGCAGGTGGTGGAAATCGCGCCTCCGGCCAACCGCGCGGAGTTCGACTACTTCCGCAACGTGGTGCTGCCGGAAGCGCCAATAGGAGGAAGCTTCATGGGCGTGCTGTTTGCCAAAATGGTGGTGGCCTTTGTGCATAACGCCGATAGGGAGCTGCGGCAAAAATACCCCGACAAAACGCTCACCAAGCGCGATTTTGAGGCAACATACGACGTGCAGTCGCCCGATACGCTGCTCAGCGTGCTCACAGGCTCCGTTCACCTCCTGTTTATGAGCGCCGGCAGCGACAGCTGGGACGCTGTGCTGAAGTTTGCCGATACGGAATACGTACAGCACCAGCAGCGCGGCTACGAGCGCCACCTGCGCAACACCTTTCTGGGCGAGCGGAGGTACATTGGCGATAACCCCTACGACATTACCGATAAGCGCTACGGCAACAACAACCTTGCGGCGGCAAACGCCGGTCAGGGCGTTGCGCTGGCGGGCGTCATTGGCGGCCGGCGCAACAACGGTATCGGCGTAAACGGCGTTGCCGAACGTGTAAAAATAATGTCCCTGCGCGTGGATGCGGATTTTTACGGCGAGCCCTACATGAAAGACGTGGCCAACGCCATACGCTACGCGGCGGACAAGGGCGCAGACGTTATACAGCTGGGCAAAACCAACGCCATCTACCCTCAACCGTGGTCGAAGTGGGTGGACGAGGCGCTGCGCTACGCGGAAGAAAAAGGCGCGCTGGTGGTAATCCCCATGATGGACTTGTCGTATAGCTTGGACGACAAGCCGTTTTACCCCACGCGGCGCGTGAACGGCGGCGAGCTGTCGAACGTTATCACCGTAGCCGCCTCCGACGCCAACGGAAACCCCTACAGCACGGTCAACTTCAGCAGTAAGGAGCTGGACATTTTTGCCCCGGGGGTAGAAATAAAATCAATCTCCTCCAAGGAGGAAAAATACTCCATCCAGTCGGGATCCGAGCTGGCAGCGGCCATGGTTAGCGGCGTTGCGGCGCTCATCAAGGGCTACTACCCCAAAATCACGCCCGCAGAGCTGCGCGCGCTCCTTATGAATACCGTAACGCCGCGCAGCGAGGCGGAGGTCGCCAAATCGTTTGTTATGTACACCAACGGCGTGCAGGGGCGACGGGTAAAGGACGTTTTTATGTTCAAGGACTTATGCGTATCGGGCGGCATCCTTAACGCGGAAAAGGCGCTGGCGGAGGCCGGAAAACGTTACGGAAAATAGCTTAAACAATAAAAAAACAACAGCAGCATGAAAAAAATATTCAAACTTTTACTGTATAGCGGGATGCTGAGCAGCTACACCGTGTGTGGACAAGTTCAGCGGCAAACCGATACAATCCCCTTTGAAATAGTACACGGCAAGTTCATTATAGAAGCCACCATCAACGGCAAGCCCGCGCGGCTCATTATGGACACTGGCGGCATCAACACGCTGACCTCCGACACGGTAAACCACTACCGCACCGCCGTGTCGAGCGCCGGCACGTTTGCCGACGTAAACAACGCGCAGCTGAACTTTGACGTGGGCACGGTGCAAAACTTGCACATCGGGAATTTGCTGGTGTGGAAAACTGCGCACATGGCGGTAGTGCCCAGCAGCGGGTTTTTTCGCGCCGTTGGCGCAGCTGGAATAGTGGGCGGAGAGGCGTTTCAAGCCGTATGCCTGACCATCGACAAGCGCAACCGGCAGTTTATCATCACCTACCCCTACCGCCCCAAAGGCGTGTCCCGCTTTGACGGTACGCTCATGGAGCTGGGGCAGTACGTACAGCCAAAAGTCCCCATGACCATTGGCGGCAAAACCATTAGCGTGCTGTTCGACACCGGCATGCCGGATTTCCTCGCGCTCGGGCAGCAGGATTACGCAAGGATAAAATCCTCGACGGAAATCCGGCAGGCGGGCTACGGCTTTATGTACGTGGGCATAGGCGGGTTTAAACGCGCCCAGTACGACAGCCTCTACAAGGTCAGCGTGCCGGTGATGACAACGCCCAACGGCAAGGAGTTTCGCAACGTGAGCACGGTGGTTACTCCGCACGCGCAAACCATCGTGGGGCATGCGCTGCTTGACTACGGCAGGGTGATGCTCGACTTTCCGCGCGGGCTTTTCTACTTCTTCCCCTACGACGACAAGCCGACCGATATGGAAGCCCTCAGCAAGATGTGGAACGTTAAAATACTGCCCGTTGACGGACATTTTGAGGTTACGGCAGCCATTGGCGACTGCGATTTCCAAACCGGCGAACGGGTGTGGAGCATTAACGGCGCCGACCTCTCCGCCACGGAGCAAAGCGAGCTGGCCATTGACGAGATATTTGCCTCCATTTCCGAAGATACCGCATGGATACTCGTTGGAAGCGATAGGAAGTCGCTGCGCAAGGTAGCTATTCGGAGGATATAAGCTACAAAAAAAAAATTGCTTACTTTGCGCGGAAACGGTAACGGACAAAAAATTATGGCAGCAATAGATAAACAAACGAGCGACAAAATCAGCTTTATTACCTTTATTGTTACAGAGTTTGCGTTAGCATACAAAATGGGAATGCCCGAAGCCTACCGCTACTTAAAGCAGTACAAAGGGTTAGATTACCTTTTTGAGCACTGGTGGGCGCTGCATACCGACAATAAATACTACGCGCTGAACGATTTGTATCAGGTGTGCTACGAAAATGGAGGTTTGCGATGAAAGTTTACCACGGCAGCTACCTGAAAATAGACAAAATTGATTTGAGCAAGTGTGAACCTCATAAAGACTTTGGGCGTGGTTTTTACGTTACAAAGCTCCTATCTGCTGCTTGCCGACGTCAACAGCGGCTATTTTGAAAAATCTTGGCAAGAAATCTACGAAATGCTGAAAACAGAATTCTCCCTCCCGTCTTATATAAAATCCAATTAAAAATCACACTAACTGAGCTGCACGCTTTGCGCCATGGCGAGCGGAGCGAAGCAACCGGAGCGCAGCGGAGTTCGGCGTAGCCAATCCAGCCCGAAGCAAACCTCGGCGTAAGGAAAAAAATCCGCAAAAATTTTTGCAGGTTGAAATTTTTTTATACCTTTGCCGTCAACTCATTTACAAAGCTATGCAAGCAAGCTGCAACAACATAAAATCAGCTGTAAATATTGCCACCTCTGCTACCACCCCAAATAGCCA
>JAITQP010000311.1 GCA_031288885.1 Prevotellaceae bacterium
GGACTTGAACCCGACACTTGCCTTTACAATTCGCTCCATAATTACGCTACAAATATACAACCTGTTTCTTGAAAAACAAAAATTTTATTGTACTTTATATAATAATTGATTGCGCTTACTCTTTTTATACAGGATTTTTCAGCATTACCGTCCCTGATGTATAGCCGATGCGCCGTAGCAACTTTGTCGCAACCCAAACCCCTGCGTAACCCTGCAAGGTTTGAGGCGGTAAGCGTGCAGGCGTGCGTACTTCGCCCTCCAAAATTTCTTTTTGTTTATATGCGGATTATTTTTAACTTTGCTCACTTTTTGGCAGTAAATTCCACAGAATAATAATCCCTAAAATCTCCTTTTTATTTATGTCACAAGCGAAGCACGTATATTTTTTCGGCAACAAAACCGCCGAAGGTAATGGTAAAATGCGCGATCTGCTGGGCGGCAAAGGCGCCAACCTCGCGGAAATGAACCTCATCGGAATGCCCGTTCCCCCCGGGTTTACCATTACAACAGAGGTCTGTAACGCCTTTTACAAGATGGGGCAGGAGTCCGTGGTGCTGATGATACAGCCCGAAGTTGAGGCGGCCATGAAGCAAATTGAGGCGGCGGTGGCCGGCCCCCTGTTTGGCGACAACACCAACCCGCTCTTGGTCTCGGTGCGCTCCGGCGCGCGCGCCTCCATGCCCGGCATGATGGACACCATCCTCAACCTTGGGCTGAACGACAAGGCGGTGGAAACGCTCGCCCAAAAGAGCAAAAACCCCCGCTTTGCGTGGGACTCGTACCGCCGCTTTGTGCAAATGTACGGCGACGTGGTGCTGGGAATGAAGCCCGAAAGCAAGGACGACGAAGATCCGTTTGAAAAAATCATTGACCACATGAAAACCTCGCGCGGCGTGAAGCTCGACACCGACCTCACCACCGACGACTTGAAGGAGCTGGTGGCAAAGTTCAAAGAGGCGGTGAAGAAAAGCACCGGAAAAGACTTCCCCGTTGACCCATGGGAGCAGCTGTGGGGCGCGGTGATGGCGGTGTTCAACAGCTGGATGAACGAGCGCGCCATCCTCTACCGCCGCCTGAACAAAATCCCCGAGGAGTGGGGCACGGCGGTGAACGTGCAGGCAATGGTATTCGGCAACATGGGCAACGACTCCGCAACGGGCGTAGCCTTTACGCGCGACGCCGCCACCGGCGAAGCCATCTTCAACGGCGAATACCTCATCAACGCGCAGGGCGAAGACGTGGTGGCGGGCATCCGCACGCCGCAGCAAATTACCATCGAAGGCTCCAAGCGCTGGGCGGCCTCGCAGGGCATTGCGGAGGCCGAGCGCAGCACCAAGTACCCCTCGCTTCAGGAAACCATGCCGGCGGTGTACCGCGAGCTGTTCGACATCCAAACAAAGCTGGAGCACCACAGCCGCGACATGCAGGACATTGAGTTCACCATACAGGACAAAAAGCTCTGGATGCTGCAAACCCGCAACGGCAAGCGCACGGGCGCTGCCATGATAAAAATCGCCACCGACATGCTCAAGGAGGGCATGATCAACGAGCAGGAGGCGGTGCTGCGCTGCGAGCCCGAAAAGCTGGACGAGCTGCTGCACCCCGTGTTCAAAAAGGAGGCGCTCGCCAAGGCAAAATCCATTGCCAAGGGGCTGCCGGCGTCGCCCGGCGCGGCCACGGGGCAAATCGTGTTCTTTGCCGAAGACGCGGAGGCGTGGCACGAGCAGGGCAAAAAAACCATTCTGGTGCGCGTGGAAACGTCGCCCGAAGACCTTAAGGGGATGAACGTCGCGGAGGGCATCCTCACCTCGCGCGGCGGCATGACGTCGCACGCGGCGGTGGTGGCGCGGGGCATGGGCAAGTGCTGCGTGTCGGGCGCCGGAGGGCTCACCATCGACTACAAGTCGCGCACGGTGAAAGCCGGCGACGTGACGCTCAGGGAGGGCGACTGGATTTCGCTCAACGGCTCCACCGGAAACGTTTACCCGGGCAAGGTGGAGACCACCGCCGCCGAGCTGAGCGGCGACTTTGCCGAGCTCATGGCGCTGGCCAACAAGCACGCGCGCCTGCAGGTGCGCACCAACGCCGATACGCCGCACGACGCCGGCGTAGCGCGCAAGTTCGGGGCGCAGGGAATTGGGCTGTGCCGCACGGAGCACATGTTTTTTGAGGGCGATAAAATCTGGCCGATGCGCGAAATGATTTTGTCGGAGAACGAAGCGGGACGCCGCAAAGCCTTAGCAAAGCTGCTGCCGCTGCAGCGCAAGGACTTTGAGGGGATTTTTGAGGTCATGCAGGGGCTGCCCGTCACCGTGCGCCTGCTCGACCCGCCGCTGCACGAGTTTGTGCCCCACGACCTGAAGGGGCAGGAGGAAATGGCAAAGCTGATGGGCGTTTCGCTGCAGGAGGTGCAGGCGCGCGTAGAGGCGCTGAGCGAAGTAAACCCCATGCTGGGGCACCGCGGCTGCCGCTTGGGCAACACCTACCCCGAAATTACCGAAATGCAAACCCGCGCCATCATTGAGGCTGCCCTCAACCTGAAGAAGAAAGGCATTCAGGCTATCCCCGAAGTAATGGTGCCGCTCACCTGCACGCAGAACGAAATGAAGCTGCAGGCAGACCTCATCCGCGCAACCGCCGAGGCGGTATTTGCCGAGGTGAACGACAGGATAGATTTCAAGATAGGCACCATGATTGAAGTTCCGCGCGCGGCGCTCACGGCAGAAAAGGTGGCCGGATACGCCGAATTCTTCTCGTTTGGCACCAACGACCTTACGCAAATGACGTTTGGCTTTTCGCGCGACGACGTGGGCAAATTCCTGCCCATTTACCTTGAAAAAGGCATTCTGAAAAGCGACCCCTTCCAAATTCTCGACCAAACGGGCGTAGGGCAGCTGGTAGGGTCTGCCACGGTCAAAGGGCGGTCGGCGCGCCCCAACCTGAAGGTGGGCATTTGCGGCGAGCACGGCGGCGAGCCGAGCTCGGTGGAGTTTTGCCACCACATAGGGCTCAACTACGTAAGCTGCTCGCCCTTCCGCGTACCCATTGCGCGCCTTGCCGCAGCGCACGCTGCCATCAAGGAAAGCAAGTAAAAAACGTTAAAAACTGAAAAGAGGCTACCCTAAATCAGGTAGCCTCTTTTTTTTGAAGCGTGGCAGCTCTCTTTCCGCACGCCCCGCCATTCCCAATCTTCACGCTGCAGCTATCAATTCAGAAAGAGCTTACACCAGAGGGACGGACGCCGTAGGAAAAGCTAAGGCAAAACCACGCGGATGCCAAGGATGTAACTGTAGACGCTGGGGGCGTAGCTGAGGCGGGCAGCAGCGCGATGCCAGCCAGTGGCGGCATCGTTGCTCCAGCCGCCGCCGCGAAACATGCGGGTAGAGCCACTATTCTCGCTCTCCCAGCACCACTCCCACACGCTGCCCGACATATCGTGAATACCCAACCCGTTCGGCTTCAGCTGACCTACCGGGTGCGTCGTGCCGTTAGCAAAGGCCGGGCTGGGGTTTGTTGCGTTCCACCCCACCTCCTGAAGGTCGTCGCTCCCGCTGTACGTAAAGTTCTCGCAGCTCCCCGCTTCGCACCCCCGCGCCG
>JAITQP010000318.1 GCA_031288885.1 Prevotellaceae bacterium
GCCGCCGCCAAGCCCTTTGGCGAGCTCCTTTTCGGTGGCGTCGCGCACCTCAACAATGCTCCCCTCAAAGCTCAGCTCCATGCCCGCCAGCGGATGGTTGAAGTCAAGCACCACCGAGCTTTTTTTCACCTCCAGCACGGTAGCCTGAAAAACATTGCCGGCGTTATCCTGCATGGGGAGCACGGCGCCCTCCGCCAGCAAGCCCTCCTCGAGCTTGCCGTCCACCATAAAAGCGTCCAGCGGAAATTCGTTGATGCCCTTTTCATCCACCTCTCCGTAGCCTTCGGCGGGGGTGAGGGTAAACTTAAAGGCGTCGCCGGCGCGCTTGCCGGCAATATTGTCCTCAAATTTGGGAAGCAGGTTGCCGCTGCCGAATATGAACGACAGCGGATTTTGGGAGGATGCCCTATCTACAATATCACCGTCAATGGCAAGCTGATAGGACAGTGAAACTACCTTGTTTTTGGAAATTTGCATGAGTATTTTTTTTGTTTTGAGTAAACCATTCGCGCGCTCGCCTTACTGATAATTCACAGTAACCGTGCGCTAATTTTCGCTTTCTCCCGTGCGCTCCTCCGCGGCCTGCGCCTCAGGCGCGGTGGTGTCGGTTGCGGCTGCGGCGGCTGCGGCATCTTCATCTTCGCTCTTGTTGACCTTTGCTACAGCGGCAATGGCGTCGCCCTCGCGCAGCTTGATGAGCTTTACGCCCTGCGCCACGCGACCCGACATCCGGATTTCGGAGACCGGAACGCGAATGGTGATGCCCGACTTGTTGATAATCATCAAATCGTTCTCGTCGGTTACGTCTTTTATGGCGATAAGGTGACCGGTTTTTGCGGTAATGTTGAGCGTCTTCACGCCTTTGCCGCCGCGGTTGGTCACGCGGTACTCGGTCAGCCCCGACCGCTTTCCGTAGCCATTTTCCGACACCACCAGTATTTCGCTCTTTTCGTCCGCCACGCACACCATGCCTATCACCTCGTCTGTTTCGCCGATGAGTATGCCGCGCACGCCGGCTCCCGTGCGCCCAATGGAGCGCACCTTGCTTTCGCAGAAGCGCAGCGCCTTTCCCTGCCGAGCGGCAAGAATAATTTCGTTGCTGCCGTTGGTGAGCTTGGCTTCGAGCAGCTGGTCGCCGTCCTTAACGTTAATGGCAATCACGCCGTTTTGGCGCGGACGGGAGTACTGCTCCAGCACCGTCTTTTTGATAACGCCGCGCTTGGTGCACAGCACTATGTAGTTGTTGTCGATGTAATCCTTGTCCTCAAGCGTTTTCACGTTGATGTAGGCTTTTACCTTATCGTCGGGCTCAAGGTTGATAATGTTCTGTATGGCGCGCCCCTTGGTGGTTCTGGTGCCCTCCGGTATTTCGTACACTTTGAGCCAGTAGCACCGCCCTTTTTCGGTAAAGAAGAGCATGGTGTTGTGCATGGTTGCCGCAAAAATGTGCTCAATAAAATCTTCGTCGCGCGCGGCAGCGCCCTTTGCGCCAATGCCGCCGCGGCTTTGCGTGTGGTACTCGTTGAGCGGCGTCCGCTTAATGTAGCCCAAGTGCGAAATGGTAATCACCACGTCTTCGTCGGCGTAAAAATCTTCCGGATTGAACTCCTCTGAGGTGGGCACTATCTCCGTTTTGCGACCGTCGTCAAAGCGTTTTTTTACGTCGAGCAGCTCCTCCTTAATGAGGCTCATTTGGAGCTCTCTGCTCGCCAAAAATGCGTTGAGCTCGGCCGCCAGCTTGGTCAGCTCGTCAAATTCGGCCTGCAGCTTGCCGCGCTCCAGCCCCGTGAGGGCGCGCAGGCGCATGTCCACAATGGCGCGCGCCTGCAGGTCGTCCAGCTCAAAGCGGGCTATCAGGTTTTGTATCGCCTCGTCGGGCGTTTGGCTGGCGCGGATGATGGCAATCACCTCGTCGATGTGGTCAATGGCTTTGAGCAGCCCCTCCAGAATGTGGAGGCGCTCCATTGCCTTGCCGAGGTCAAACTGCGCGCGGCGGACAACCACCTCGTGCCGGTGCTTTACAAAGCACTCTATTTGCTTTTTGAGGGGCAGCAGGAGCGGCCTCCCGTCCACCAGCGCAATGTTGTTGATGGAGAAGCTCGACTGCATGTCGGTATGCTTGAACAGGTGGTTGAGGACAATGTTTGCCACCGCATCCTTCCTGAGCTTTATCACCACGCGGGTGATGTTGGTTCTATCCGACTCGTCGTTGACGTAAGATATTCCGTCAACAATTTTTTCTTCGGCAAGGTGCGCTATTTTTTCCACCAGCGAGGCGGGGCTTACCATGTAGGGAAGCTCGTTGACCACAATCGTTTCGCGGCCGCTATCGCTGAGCTCTATTTCGGTTTTGGCGCGGATAATTACGCGCCCCTTGCCCGTTTCGTAGGCCTCCTTGATGCCCTGCACTCCGTATATAATGCCGCCGGTTGGGAAGTCGGGGCCTTTGATGTGGAGCATCAGCTCGTCGGTGGTGATGTCGTTGTTGTCGATGTAGGCGCAAATGGCGTCCACCGCTTCGCCAAGGTTGTGGGGCGGCATGTTGGTTGCCATACCCACCGCAATACCCGACGCGCCGTTGACCAGCAGCATGGGGATTTTGGCCGGCAGCACGGTTGGCTCGGAGAGGGTGTCGTCAAAGTTGAGGGACAGGTCTACCGTGTTTTTATCAATGTCGAGGAGCATTTCCTCCGCTATCTTGCGCAGGCGCGCCTCGGTGTAGCGCATGGCCGCCACGGCGTCGCCGTCGCGCGAGCCAAAGTTGCCCTGACCGTCCACCATCATGTAGCGCAAGCTCCACCACTGCGCCATGCGCACCATCGCGTAGTACACGCTGCTATCGCCGTGTGGGTGGTACTTACCCATCACCTCGCCGACAATTCTTGCCGACTTCTTGTGCGCCGACCCCGACGACAAGCCCAGCTCCGACATGCCGAACAATACGCGCCGGTGCACCGGTTTAAGCCCGTCGCGCACGTCGGGTAGCGCGCGCGAAACTATCACCGACATTGAGTAGTCAATGTACGATGACTTCATTATTTCTTCAATATTTACCGGAACTATCTTTTCGCCCTCTATCTCTGCCATATATGTGTATCTTCTAAACAAAAAATTTCGCTAAATTACCGTTTCTTTCCCGAACAGCACGTATTTTTCGCTGCCTTTTTATCAACAATTCCATTTAAATATTCTAAAACTTCATAGCCAACGAGGTATTCGTATCCAAAAGTTGGATACCTTTACCCGATTTTTTTTATGGTTAACCTGACAAGTTGGCGCAGGCATGAATTTTGATGTGCCACTCCCGTAATATACCTATAACAAAATGAACACAAATGCAACACAAAAGCTGACGGACGTTATCAACTTCAGCAAGGAAGAAGCGCTACGCTTGGGAAACGATACCGTTGGCACAGAGCACCTCATGCTGGGGATGCTGCGCGACGGCAACAACTCGGCGCTGGACGTGCTTACGGCGCTTGGCGTAAACCTTGAGCAGCTGAAAAGCGCCATCGAAGAAAAAGTTAGAAGCCACAACGAGCTAAGCATAAGAGATATAGAAAAATTATCGTTCTATAAAACGGTGGAGCGCGCGCTGAAAATGCAGCACCTCGAAGCAATTTCGCTAAAAACTACCGAAGTTGACGCCATTCACCTCCTGCTGGCTATCCTCAAGGACGACTCGAGCCTCGTAACGCAGCTGCTGCAAAAGCAGCACGTTACCTACCAGCGGGTGATAAGCGCCCTCACGGACAAGCGTAGCAAGCCCTACGGCGAAAGCACGCCCAGCAGCAAGCGAAGCAGCGGCAGAGGCGACAGCGACTACGAGGACGACATAGATGACGATGACGACGAGGATGACGATGACGACGATGTGAGGTACATCAACACGCCGGCCATGCCTACGCAGCACGCGTCGCCGCAGCACCAGTACAAGATAGGCGGCAAAACAAACTCCGACACCCCCGCGCTCGACAGCTACGGTACGGATTTGACCAAGGCCGCCGAAAAAAATCTGCTCGATCCGGTGGTGGGGCGCGAGAAGGAAATTGACAGATTGGCACAAATCCTCAGCCGCCGCAAAAAAAATAACCCCATCCTCATTGGCGAGCCCGGGGTGGGAAAAAGCGCCATCGTGGAGGGGCTGGCGCTCCGCATTGCCCACCGGCAGGTTTCGCGCGTGCTCTTCGGAAAGCGGGTCATGACGCTGGATGTGGGCGCGGTGGTGGCGGGAACCAAGTACCGCGGGCAGTTTGAGGAGCGCATGAAAGCTATTCTGAACGAGCTGCAAAAAAATTCGCACATCATCCTCTTCATCGACGAAATTCACACGCTCATTGGCGCAGGCGGGGCCTCGGGCGCGCTCGACGCCGCCAACATGCTCAAGCCCGCGCTGGCGCGCGGCGAAATACAGTGCGTGGGGGCAACTACGCTCAACGAATACCGCGAGTATATCGAAAAAGACGGCGCGCTGGAGCGACGCTTTCAGCGCATCATGGTAGAGCCTACCACCGTGGAGGAAACCATTGAAATCCTGAACAACATAAAGGAGCGCTACGAAGACCACCACAACGTAACCTATACGCCCGAAGCCATTCGCGCCTGCGTGCTGCTCACCCAGCGCTACGTCTCGGAGCGCTACCTGCCGGACAAGGCCGTGGACGCGCTGGACGAAGCCGGCTCGCGCGTGCACCTTGCAAACATCACCGTGCCAACCGAAATCACGGAGCTGGAGAAAAAGCTGGAGGTCATCGGAAAGGAAAAGAAAACCGCGGTGGAAAACCAGAAATTTGAGCTCGCGGCAGCCCACCGCGACGAGGAACGACGAATACAGGAGCTCTTGGCGGAGGCGCAGCAGCGGTGGCAAAACAACCTCACGGAAAACCGCGAAGTGGTGGACGAAGACAAGGTGGCCGAGGTGGTGGCAATGATGACCAACGTGCCCGTGCAGCGCGTGGCGCAAGCCGAGGGTATGAAGCTGCTCAACATGGGCAGCTCCATAAAGGGCAGCGTGATTGGGCAGGACGAGGCGGTGGAAAAGGTGGTAAAAGCCATCCAGCGAAACCGCGTGGGGCTGAAAGACCCCAACAAGCCAATCGGGTCGTTCATCTTTTTAGGCCCCACGGGCGTTGGAAAAACCTTGCTGGCAAAGGTGCTGGCAAAATACCTGTTCGACACCACCGACAACCTCATCCGTATTGACATGAGCGAGTACATGGAGAAGTTCTCGGTGAGCCGGCTGGTGGGCGCGCCTCCCGGGTACGTGGGGTACGAAGAGGGCGGGCTGCTGACCGAAAAGGTGCGCAGAAAACCCTACTCGGTGGTGCTGCTCGACGAAATAGAAAAGGCGCACCCCGACGTCTTCAACCTCCTGCTACAGGTGCTCGACGAAGGGCAGCTGACCGACAGCCTCGGGCGCAAGGTTGATTTTAAGAACACCATCATCATCATCACCTCCAACATTGGCTCACGGGAGGTGAAAGATTTCGGCAAGGGCATTGGCTTTGCAACCGAGCAGAGCGTTGCCGACATCAACGAAAAGGCTAAGGATATCATCCAAAAAGCGCTCAAGCGCACCTTTACGCCGGAGTTCATCAACCGCGTGGACGAGGTTATCACCTTCAACACGCTAAGCAAGGAAAATATCGGCAAAATTATCGACATTGAGCTGACGGATTTGGTGGGCAGGCTCGGGAAAATGAGCTGCACCATCGAAATTTCTAAGGAAGCCAAAGATTTTATTGCCGAAAAAGGTTACGATATGGAGTTTGGGGCACGTCCGCTTAAGCGCGCCATTCAGCGCTACCTCGAAGACAACATTTCCGAGGCCATTATCAGCAGCAACAGCGGCAATAGCAAGGACGAGCGAAAGATAACCGTAACCCTGAACGAGGCAAAAGACAACGTAACCGTCAGCTTTCCCGCCAGCGCCAACGCCGCAAGCTGAAAACGAACGTTTACTGACGGCATACAAAAATGAAAAAGTTAGGTATTAAGGGAAAAATAACCCTTGGGTTTATGGTGCTGCTTTTGCTGCTCACGGTGTCGGGCGTTATTTCCATATACGAGCTTGTGCGCATGCGTACCTCCGTGTCGGGGATAATTACCAGCAACGTGAGCAGCCTCTCCGCTTCGCAGGAGCTATTGAATATGGTGCAGCGCGTCAGCTACGCCATGCAGGAGTACACCTTCAACAACAACGACGCGCCCATAGCGGAGCTGGCGGCGTCTGACTCGCTGGCGGCAAAGCTGCTGGAGCGTCCGGAGGAGCTGGAGCTACACATACAGGGCAGTCCGGAAGCCTTGGCAGGCGCCGAAAACCTGTTTGCCCCGCTGCACGCCGCAGCGCGCGGCATGCTTTTAGTCAAAGATAGCGAAAAGCGTCAGGAGGCATACTTCATAACCTTTGCGCCGGCGTACCATCTGCTGGTACAAAGCTTGGGCAGCATGGTGGCGCTCAACCAGCACGAGCTGCGCAAAAACGCCGCCGCCATAGAGCAAAACCGGTACCGAACGATAATGCCCTGCATTATTGCCGTGTTTGCGGGGGTAGCGCTCATAATAATGTTCAACTACTTCATCATGCACTACTTTGCCAATCCGCTGATAAGGATAACGCACGCCGTAGAAAATACGGTGGAGTACAAATCACCCTTCAGGGTCAACGTAGCGTCTGATGACGAAGTGGGAAAGCTCACCAACGCTATTGCCGCGCTGGTGGCGCAGATCAAAAAGTCCGGTAAAACGGAGGGAGCGTAAGCTATGAGACTCGCCGTCGTTGCCCGCTACGTTGGGCTTGCCCTGCTGCTCAACGCTATTTTCCTGTGTATATCGGCGGGCGTTTCCTTTATTTATCACGATGCAGCGTTCACGCCGCTTTTGCTGTCGGCGGTTACCACGTTCATTGTAGGCATCTTTCCTTTCATATTTGTTCCCCCCGAAATAGCCATCAACACGCGCGAGGGCTACCTGATTGTCGTGCTCGGTTGGTGCGTCAGCTGCCTGTTCGGGATGCTGCCCTACATTCTGTACGGCGACGCTTTTTCGGTTTCCAACGCATGGTTTGAGAGCGTATCGGGGTACACCACCACCGGCGCAAGCATACTCAAGGATATAGAGGCGCTGCCGCACGGCTTGCTTTTTTGGCGCTCGGCAACCCATTGGATTGGCGGCGTTGGCGTGGTGGTGTTCACGCTGCTGGTGCTGCCCTCCGTTGGCAGCGCAAAGCTCCGCCTCTCGCGCACGCAGGCGTCGGTCAAGCACGAGGACGCCAACTACAACACGCAAAAGATTGTGCGCGTTATACTCGGCGTGTACATGGGGCTTACGGTAACGCTTGCAGCGCTGCTGTGGGTTGCAGGAATGAGCCTGTTCGACGCCGTTAACCACGCCTTCTCCACCGTTGCCACCGGAGGATTTAGCACCCGAAACGCCAGCATCATGCACTACAACAGCCCGCTCATTGAGGCTATCCTCATGGTGTTCATGGTGATTTCGAGCATCAACTTTGGGCTGCTGTACGTGTCCATCATAAAAAGGTTTACGCCGCTGTTCAACTCTCCGGTAGTGCGCTACTTTGTCAGCTCCGTAGCGGTCGGGATACTGCTCACCACCGTCAGCCTGATAAACTCCGGAAACTACAGCTCGTGGCTTCAGGCGTTTCGCGAGGCCGCATTTCAGGTAACCTCCATAGCCAGCACCACCGGCTTTGCGATTGGCAGCAACGCCACGTGGCCGACCTTTGCTGTTGCGCTTTCCTTTTTTTTCATGCTGCAATGCGGCTGTGCAGGCTCCACCTCGGGCGGCGTCAAAGCCGACAGGGTGCTCATATTCTACAAGGCATTTGTAGCGAACATCCGCAAAATGCTGCATCCAAACGCCATTGTTTCCGTGCGGCTCAAAGGTATTTCTATGGACGAAAGCGTGGTGTCGTCAGCCTCCCTGTTCATTGTGCTGTACATGCTGATAGCGTTTATCGTCATGCTACTGATACTCCTCACCGGCTTGGACTTGATGACAAGCTTTTCCGCCGCCGTTGCCTCGCTGGGCAACGTTGGGCCGGGCTACGGTGAAATATACTCGCTGGGCAACTACAGCGAATTCTCCGTTTTTGCAAAAATAGTATGCACTATTGCCATGCTCGTTGGTCGCTTGGAGATATACGGCGTGCTAATGCTCTTCTACTATCGCTACTGGCGGTAAAATGGAGCGATTGTTGCTCCTTTCCTTATATTAAGTCCCATAAATAACGGATAGACATGCCTCGCGTCATTACGAGCAAAGCGTGTTTGCGCTTCGCAGTGATGACAGGACAATATCGTTGCAGCAAGATAGTTTTTACCACCTACTATCGCAAGAATATTTGACATATTCTTTTACTGCATTAGCGCCTTTGCTGTAGTATATTAAAACTCACCGTATTATTGCTTCATGCGCGAATACTCACCATGCTATATCATTATTATTATAATGAATAAATTAGAATTATTCACTTTTATAATATAGGTATATAGAAATTATCCACATTATGAATGTGGATAATTTCTATATACCTATATTTCAAATATTGGTATAATATGATTATCCATATTTATAATATGGATAATTTTGATTTATCAATATTATAGATATGGATATAATATAGTTATTTGTACTATTAATATAGATATTTCATATATATATATGCTATTTATATTGATAATTATTTTTTACTTCCAATATTAATCCGTACATTTGCAGAATATCATTAATAGCAATATTACATTATGGTAAACCTGTCAACCTTAGAAATAGTCGTACACGAGCAACAGGCACGTTTTAAGAAGCAAGACTTAAATGTTCCTCGCGAAATTGATTATGAAGCATACCTCAAAACAGAGCTGGTGGTAGTAATTACCGGAATACGACGCTCCGGTAAATCGACATTGCTCAGACAGTTTGCTGCAAAAGATAAAAACTTTTGCTACCTCAACTTTGATGATGAACGCCTCATCAACTTTGATGTGAGCGATTTTTCTATGCTCATGCTCCTCTGGCAAAA
>JAITQP010000032.1 GCA_031288885.1 Prevotellaceae bacterium
ATAATGAATTTGAGCATGAAATGAAAACCATTTCTGTTGTTAAGCTATATGAATTAGGAAAAATATCTTCAGGGATAGCTGCCAACATTTTGGGAACATCCCGTTTAGATTTTTTAAGGTTACTATCATCATACAGCGTATCCTACTTTTCGACAACTCCCGAAGAATTAGAAACCGATTTTGCTAATGCGTAAAGTAATTTCCAATACAACGCCTATTCTATCGCTTCTCAAAATAGAGAAATTAGATATTTTGAAAGATTTGTACGGTCGGATTACAATTCCACAAGCGGTTTTTGAAGAAATAGAATCAGGAAAAGACAAAGGTTTTTATGTTGATTTAAGCAAAATAGGCTGGATTGAGATAAAACAAATTCAAGCGCGCGATTCCAAATTGTATTTGTTTGATTTGGATGCCGGCGAAGCGGAGGTTATTATTCTTGCTCAGGAGCAAAAAGCTGATTTAGTTATTATGGATGAAGCAATGGGTAGAAGAGCTGCCAAGCAGCTGGGATTAACTCTTACCGGAACAATAGGCACATTACTTCGAGCCAAAGATAAAATGCTCATTAACTCTATCGCTCCCCTATTAACCGAATTAGTACAAAAAGGGTCATGGATAAGTCCAAAGCTTATTGCAAGTATTTTAGAAAAAACCGGAGAATAAATTTACTACGCACGGCGTAATTTTGTGCACTGTAAAGCGGATGTCTCACACCACAATTCTGCCCCAAAAGGCAGGGTTTTTAAGTCTTTAAGCCTTAAAAATCCTGCCTTTCAGGCAGAAGTCTACGGAGGTGAGCGTGTACCGCCCGCCGGAGGTTAGGTTTGTACTCAACGCCGAAGTAAGCGGAGACACAAGTGAGTTCTCCTCGCCCACCACAAATACGGCCAGCGTGGGCTTATCGGCGTCCAGCGCTCCGGTGGTCATCATGCTTACTGCCCCAACGAGCAGCAAAGCACACAAAGAAATCTTGTAGTTCTGTTGCCCATTGATAGGTGGTTGGACGTCCTCGTAAGGACATAAAAAAAGCGTGAAACTCAACTTATTTCCCGTTTTCAGTGGTATCTAGCATAACCAAACTTGCTAGGAATAAGCCAAGTTCACGCGTAAACGTGATTTTTTTCAAAAAGTGGCGCGAGACGTGCTTCACCGTACTCGCCATGCCGCCTGCCGTCATTCCGAGCGGAGCAAGATACGAGCGCGTGAAGCGGAGAAGCGGGGCGCAACGAAGTTCGGCACAGCCAACCCAGCGAAGCATACAAGCAAAGGGTATAAGTTTTATGGAAAAGTTATGGTATTAACGAAAAATATTTTTACCTTTGCAGCTGAACACATAAAAAAATTTGTGCCTATGACATATACAGCGCAGTAACGCGCGCATACTTTTAAGACATATTTTAGAAGCATTGAGCTTTTATTCTTTGTTATCCGAAAATATAGCGATTTATGGATAATTCAACGAAGAATAAGTTGCAGTGTTCACGCTCACGCGTGAACTTGACTTATTCCTGTTGAATTTGGTTACGCTATATACCACGGATAACGGGAAACAAGTTGAGTTTCACGCTTTTTTTATGTCCCTACGTGGACGCCCAACCACTATCAACGGGCAGAGGAGCAGAAACCTCTCAAAACAACGGGTGGATTACTTCCCACGAAAAGCCTTTAGAGTAGAGGGAACAACAAATTCAAATCATTAACTAAAAACAGTAAAAACATGAAACAGTATTACAAGATTTCTTTGTATGCTTTGCTGCTCGTTGGGGCAGTAAGCATGATGACCACCGGAGCGCAAGCCGCAAAGTTGGCGGTATTGGTGGTAGGCTTGGAAACTGACGCGGCGAGCGATGCGTTTGCGACAGGTATAAGGTACGAATTCTCCCAAAAAGGGTACGAGTTGGTAACCAACGACGCCGTGAAGGCAAAGCTAACCGAGCTGCGCAACCTGCACAAGCAAAACAAGACGGTGGACACCGTTGGTCTTGCGGCGTGGGGTAAGGAGAAGGGGCTAGACTTTGTGCAGCTGGTGGTGGAGAGCGATTGTAGCATTACTATAGGGAACTCAACCGTTAGCGGTAGGGAGCAGCTTGCGCAGGTGGTAAACTGCAGCACAGCTAAGTACACAGGTCGCCCTACTTACCGCATGCGGTTTGTGCCCAACTCCAGCGCCAATCCCAACCTGGGGACGGAGTTTGAGGAGATGGTGTTTGTGGCAGGGGGCGTATTTGAGATGGGGTGCAAGGAGGGCAGAGATGATAAAACTATATCGTGCCGCTCTTTTGAGCTGCCGGTTCACTGGGTAAGGGTGAACAGCTTTTACATAGGGAAATACCAAGTGACGGAGGCGTTGTGGGATAAGGTAATGAACGGCGGCAGCTCATCAAGTAAGTATCCAAAAATTAACATAAATTGGGGTAATATAACGGGTTCAGGTGGGTTTTTAGAGATGCTGAACGCGCAGACGGGGAGGAACTATCGTTTGCCGACGGAGGCGGAGTGGGAGTACGCGGCGCGCGGGTGCAGTAGTGGTAATTGCGAGAGTTTCGAGTATAGCGGGAGCGATACCATTGGGAATGTGGCGTGGCACACCGGCAACTGCTCCATCTACCAACCGGTAGGAAACAAACTCCCCAACGCGCTGGGCATTTATGACATGAGCGGCAATATTTATGATTGGTGCAGCGACTGGTGGAGCGCTTCTTATTATCCCTCCGGTACTACAAAGACCTCACCTCAAGTAAACCCCACAGGGCCTACCAGCGGCTCTGACCACGTTATTCGCGGCGGTACCTGGTACGACTACGCGTCGTCGGGCGCCTGTCGCGTAGCCAATCGCCACTACGCCTCGCTTAGCTACAGCGGCAACCTCGTAGGCTTCCGCCTTGTGTTACCGTTGCCGTAACCCCGCTAGTTTTAGTTTGGCTTTAGTTTATCCTGTTGCCGTTCCGTCTTT
Organism: Prevotellaceae bacterium; assembly: GCA_031288885.1. Classification (GTDB taxonomy): domain Bacteria; phylum Bacteroidota; class Bacteroidia; order Bacteroidales; family UBA932; genus JAITMY01. Next base: position 2,957 of record JAITQP010000032.1, read on the forward strand.
CCTGTAACCCAGCTCGCTTTGTCGGTCTGCGGAGCGGAGCAAGTTCCGTCAGTGAAACATCCCTAAAGGGATGCAGAAGAGATCATGGCACAATACAATGTAGGGGTAGGGATCTAATTTTTACGGCTCCTTTGGGCCAAAATGATGCAAAAAAGCATAGGTATAAATATTTTTTATGTATTTTATTGATAATCAAAATATTATAACAACGCTAAGGGACGAATAATTAAAAAAAACCGCCTCATAGCTACCTATGAAGCGGTTTTTTCTTTGCTATCACAAATCAGATTTTGGCGTGCACCTTAGCTTCTGCGTCAGCCAATTCCTAATTCGTAATTCTTAATTCCTAATTCTACAGCTGCGGCCCTGCGGGAATGAGCGCCTTGCCGGCTTCGGTGTCGGTGTACTGCTCAAAGTTTTTGATGTACTTTGCCGCCAGCTGCCTTGCCTTAGCCTCCCACTCGTCCTTGCTTGCGTAGGTGTCGCGGGGGTCAAGAATGCCCTCCGACACGTTGTTGAGCTTTTTGGGGGCAACGAGGTTGAGCACGGGGATTTTCACCGTTTCGGCCTTCTCAATTGAGCCGTCGATGATGGCGTCGATAATGGCGCGGGTGTCCTTGATGGAGATGCGCTTGCCGGTGCCGTTCCAGCCCGTGTTCACGAGGTAGGCCTTGGCGTTGTGCTGCTGCATTTTTCCCACCAGCGTTTTGGCGTACATGGTGGGGTGGAGGGTCAGAAATGCCTCGCCAAATGCGGGCGAGAACGACATTTGCGGCTCGGTGATGCCGCGCTCCGTGCCCGCCAGCTTTGAGGTGTAGCCGCACAGGAAGTGGTACTGCGCCGATTTTTCGTCCAAAATCGACACCGGCGGCAGCACGCCAAAGGCGTCGGCGCTCAGGTAGATGATTTTGCTGGCGTGACCGGCCTTGGAGGGCAGCACAATCTTGTTGATGTGGTAAACGGGGTACGACACGCGCGTGTTTTCGGTGATGGAACCGTCGGCGTAGTTGGGCGTGCCGTCGGGCAGCACGGTTACGTTTTCGAGAAGGGCGTCGCGCTTAATGGCGCGCCAGATGTCCGGCTCGTTCTCCTTGCTCAGGTTGATAACCTTGGCGTAGCAGCCGCCCTCATAGTTGAATACGCCGTTGTTGTCCCATCCGTGCTCGTCGTCGCCAATGAGGTAGCGCTTGGGGTCGGCGGAGAGGGTGGTTTTGCCCGTGCCCGACAGCCCAAAGAAGATGGCCACGTCGCCATCCTTGCCCACGTTGGCGGAGCAGTGCATGGACGCCATGCCCTTGAGGGGGAGGTAGTAGTTCATCATGGAGAACATGCCCTTTTTCATTTCGCCGCCGTACCACGTGCCGCCAATGATTTGCACCTTTTCGGTGAGGTTGAACATCACGAACACCTCCGAGTTGAGCCCCTGCTCTTTCCACTTGGGGTTGGTCGTTTTGGAGGCGTTGAACACCACAAAGTCCGGCTCGCCGTAGCCGGCCAGCTCGTAGTGCGAGGGGCGGATGAACATGTTGGTCACAAAGTGCGCCTGCCACGCCACCTCCATGATGAAGCGCACCTTCATGCGCGTATCCTCGTTGGTGCCGCAGTAGGTGTCCACCACGTAGAGCTTTTTGGCCGTGTTGAGCTGCTTTAGCGACAGCTCCTTGCAGCTTTTCCACACCTCCGGCGAAACGGGCTTGTTGATTTTGCCGTCCCACCAAATGGTATTCTTTGTAACGTTGTCCTCTACAATGTAGCGGTCTTTGGGCGAGCGGCCGGTGAAAATGCCGGTGTTAACGGCCACCGCGCCGGTGTTGGTCAGCGCGCCTTTTTCGTAGCCCTGATTTTTGTCGTCCGTTTCAGCCTGAAACAGCTCCTCGTAGGAGGGGTTGCGTACGATTTCGATGTCTCCCGAAATGCCGTACTTAGTTAAATCTAATGTTGCCATCTTTTTGCTTGTTTTTGTGGTTTAATGAAATGCTTATTTCCCTTTAAAAATCCTGCGAAGTTAGCAAGAAAAATCAGAAAAATGACGATAAGCACGGATAAGCATCCGTTAAATATTAAAAACTAACGGTTAGCTGGGTGGCGGTTGGCGTTCCCATCTCCCCCGCCGCAAAGAATACGCTTGCGTTTTGGTAAAAAAAGCGTACATTTGCGCAAAACAAAATGTTATGGCACAGGTGCAAAATAGCATGACAAATCTGCAATCCGAGCTCGTTAAGATGTTCCGCTATGAGCTAAGCGCCAACGAGCTGATGGAGATAAAAAACCTGCTGGCGAGCTACTTTCAAACCAAAATCGACCGCAGCGTAGATACGCTGTGGGCTGATAACGGCTGGACGAACGATACGATGCTGCAAATTCTCAACGAGCACCCTACGCGATGAGAATTGTTTTAGATAGCAACGTGCTGT
>JAITQP010000022.1 GCA_031288885.1 Prevotellaceae bacterium
GCGCAGCGTACGCATACTCCACCGCCTCGCCCAGCCCCCAGACCACCCCGTAAGCATCTTCCACCCCGAAGGCGAATACCTGAAAGGGCTGGCGCTCTACGTGGAGGGTTAGGAGTTAAATCCGCTTCGCGTCATTGCGAGACCCGAACCCATATACGGGTAAAAAAGGGAAAAGACGAAATGCTGTAATGGGCTTTGTTGCAGCGATATTTTATCCCCATCATAGCAACGAAACACAAGGACGAAGGTCTTGAATACGGATAACCCCGAGTAAGCGGAGCGCAACTTGGGGTAAAGTTGACACCCTATCCGCTACAAAACTCCGTAGGAGTTTTACTACTTACCCAAAAACACCGCTCGTCTTTCCGGTTGAGCTGCTACGCAACTCAGAAGAGGGTATTTTCACCCCGAGTTACGCTCCGCTTGCTCGGGGTTATCCACATTAAACGCCTACGGCGTTCATCTGCAAACATCATTACAACAAAACCATTCCTAATTCCTAATTCCTAATTCTCACCACTGCCCGCTCGTCCGTTACCTCTACCTGCACCTCTCGCCCCATGCACAGCGCAACGTTTGGGTCTTGGTGCCCAGCCGGAAACCCAAACGCCACCGGAATGTTCAGCGGGCGGACATGCTCGCTGATAATCTCATACGCCGTCTTTCCGTAGCCTCCCACGCTATCTTTCATCTCCGTCATGCCGCCCACCAGCAGGGCGTTGAGCTTGCCCAGCTGGCCGCTCAGCGCAAGGTTTAGCATCATGCGGTCAACGTGGTAGAGGTATTCGTCCACGTCCTCTATGAACAGCACCGCGCCGTGGGGCAGCAGCTCGTAGGGCGTTGCCTGCAGGCTGTAGATGATGGAGAGGTTTCCGCCCGTCAGCCGCCCCGTTGCCGCTCCCTTCACGTTGAGCCGGTGCGGCGCAAGCTCGCGGCTGACGTCCTCGCCAAACAGGGCGGCGCGCAGGCTATCGACGCTTGCCGCATCGGCGAACTTAAAGGGCATGGCAGCGTGCAGGCTCTCCACCCCCACGCGGTAGAGCGCAAGGTGAAAGGCGGTAACGTCGCTGTAGCCGGCCAGCCACTTGGGGGCTTTTTTTAGCCCCGAGAAGTCCAGCTTTTGCAGCAGGCGTGCGCAGCCGTAGCCGCCGCGCGCGGGGAGAATGGCGCGCACGTCGGGGGCGTCCAGCAGCGCTTGCAGGTCGGCGGCGCGCTGCTCGTCGTCGCCGGCGAGCATGGCGTTGCCGGCAAACAGGTTTTTGCCAAGCCGCACCCGCAACCCCCACGCCTCCAGAACCTGCACCGCCTGCCGAACGTCGTCGGGGCTCACCCTTCGCGCCGGAGCGCAAATGCCCACCGTGTCTCCCGCCTTGAGGCAGGCAGGGCGGACAAATTTATTGTCATTGCTCATAGCCGATTAAAATCATATCGCACATCTAACCGAACAAAGGTACTTATTTTAAGCGCATGGCAAAAAAATTTGTATCTTTGTCCGCTCAACCCCGCGTTGCTCCTGCACATGAGTAGCCGGCAAAGTATTCATACAAATAACTTTACAGCATAATGAAACCAACCCCCAAGCGCTACCTTGTCACCTCTGCGTTGCCGTACGCCAACGGCCCCGTGCACATCGGGCACCTTGCAGGCGTTTACATTCCCGCGGACATCTACTCGCGATACCTGCGCCTGCGCGGGCGCGACGTGGTGTTCGTTGGCGGCTCCGACGAGCACGGCGTGCCCATCACCATCAAGGCGCGGCAGCAGGGCTGCACGCCGCAGCAGGTGGTGGATAAGTATCACGCAATGATAAAGAAGTCGTTCGAGGAATTCGGCATATCGTTTGACGTGTACTCCAGAACTTCGTCCAAAATCCACCATAAAACAGCTGCAGAATTTTTTAAAAAGCTCTACGATGACGGAAAATTTATCGAAAAAACGAGCGAGCAGTACTACGACGAGGAGGCGGGGCAGTTTCTTGCCGACCGCTACATTGTTGGCGGCTGTCCGCATTGCGGCAACGAAAAGGCGTACGGCGACCAGTGCGAAAAATGCGGCAGCACGCTCAGCCCTACGGAGCTCATCAACCCCCACTCCGCCATCAGCGGCAGCACGCCCGTAATGCGCGCAACGTCGCACTGGTACCTCCCGCTGGACGAGTACGAGCCGTGGCTCAAGCAGTGGATTTTGGAGGAGCACAAAGAGTGGAAATCCAACGTGTACGGGCAGTGCAAGTCGTGGCTGGACAACGGGCTGCAACCCCGCGCCGTGAGCCGCGACCTCGACTGGGGCGTGCCAATCCCCGTGGAGGGCGCCAAAGGAAAGGTGCTCTACGTGTGGTTTGACGCGCCAATAGGCTACATATCAAACACCATTGAGCTTTTTCCTGACGGCTGGGAAAAATACTGGAAAAGCGAGGACTCAAAAATGGTGCACTTTATCGGCAAAGACAACATTGTGTTTCACTGCATTGTGTTCCCCTGCATGCTCAAGGCGCACGGCGGCTTTATACTACCCGACAACGTGCCCGCAAACGAATTCTTAAACCTTGAGAATGATAAAATCTCCACAACGCGCGGCTGGGCGGTGTGGCTGCACGAGTACCTCGAGGAGTTCCCCAGCAAGCAGGACGTGCTGCGCTACGTGCTCTGCGCCAACGCCCCCGAAACAAAGGACAACAACTTTACGTGGCGCGATTTTCAGGAGAGAAACAACAGCGAGCTCGTGGCCATCCTCGGCAACTTTGTCAACCGCGCCATGACGCTAACGCAAAAACACTTTGGCGGCAAGGCGCCGCAGCCCAACGCGCTCGCGGACATCGACAACGCCGCGCTTGCCGACATGCTCGAGGTGAAGTCAAAGGTGGAGGACAACCTCGAAAGCTTCCGCTTCCGCGAAGCGCTGCGCGAGGTGATGAACCTTGCGCGGACGGGCAACAAGTATCTTGCCGACACGGAGCCGTGGAAAGCCATAAAGACCGACGCGGCGCGCGTGCAGACCATTTTGTACGTCGCGCTGCAAATATCGGCGAGCCTTGCCGTTGTCATGGAGCCGTTCATGCCCTTCTCCGCCAAAAAGCTGCGCGCCATCCTGAACGCCGACAGCAGCGCGCTGTCGTGGGACGCGCTGGGCAGCGCCACGCTCCTGCCCGCCGGTCACCAGCTCGGCGAACCCGCGCTCTTGTTTGATAAGATAGAGGACGACGTTATAGACAGGCAATTGCAAAAGCTGGAGCAAATGAAGCAGGCCGCCAACGCGCAGGCCTACAGCGCCGAGCCACAAAAGGAGCTGTGCTCATTTGACGATTTCCAAAAGATGGACGTTCGCATCGTAAAAATTCTGGAAGCCGAGCGGGTACCCAAAAGCAAAAAACTCTTAAAGCTGCTGGTGGACACCGGCCTCGATAGGCGGACGGTGCTGAGCGGCGTTGCAGAGCATTTTGACCCGCAGGCGCTGGTAGGCAAGCAGGCAACCATGCTGATAAACCTTGCGCCGCGCCCCATTATGGGCGTTGAGTCGCGGGGAATGATACTCTACGCTGAGGATTACGACGGGAAGCTGCTCCTTGTGCAGCCAACGGGTGAGGTGAAAAACGGCGTTAAAGTTTCATAGCTATCTCGTCAGCCATGTAAACCGTTAACTGTTAGGGGTGAGCTTTAAGCCCTTACGCTTTGTGCGCATAGTTCAGCACGCGCTGGTCAACGTCCAGCTCCTGTTCTTGCAGCGCTGTGAGCAGACGTTCAACATCTTCCGTCAGCTCCGGCAGCGCTTCATCGTCCGGAGGCAGGCAGGGCTTGGGCGGATGGCTATTAAGGTAGTGAGAATCATCCATAGCTGAGTAAAGTCAGTGGTTGATAATTAGTAGTACACCCCCCAAAAATAGCGGTTTGTTTCTAAAGCGGCTATGCAACGAGCATTTTTTTACTTTCCTCCACCATTTTTCGCATGTTTATAATGGCGTACCTCATGCGCCCGAGCGCGGTGTTGATGTTGATGTTGAGCTGCTCGGAAATTTCCTTGTAGCTCATGTTCATGTAGTACCGCATCAGCACAATGTCGCGCTGCTCGGAGGGGAGGAAGTCCAGCAGCTGGCGGACGTCCTTCCGGATTTGCAGCCTGACGGCGCGCTCCTCGGCGTTGAGGTCGGAGAACTCATCGCCGGTAACGGAGAGCCGGTCGGTGTTGTCGTTGCTGCATTCGTTGCTTTGCCGCAGCTTGCGGAAGTGGTCAATGACGAGGTTATGCGCAATGCGCACCACCCACGGGGCAAACTTTCCGCTCTCGGCGTACCGCCCCTCCTTAAGGGAGCGGATGACCTTGATAAACGTCTCCTGAAAAATGTCATCGGCCACGTCCTTGCGCTTTACCGATAGGTAGATGTAGGTATATATCTTCTTACGGTAACGGGCAAGCAACGCGTTGAATGCCGTAGCATTTCCGTTAACAAACTGCTTGATGAGAGCATTGTCGCTCAAAATTTCCGTACGCATCCTCTTTACTGTTATTGGAGTTAAGAGTAGATGTAAGGCATAGGCTACTTAATAAGTTTGATTATAGTAGATGTTGAGCGATAGTAAAGTGTTTTTTTTATTGAGTAAAACATTGCGTCTTTACAAAAGTAGGATGTTTTTCTTTAATCTCCAAATTTTCGTACCTTTGCGCGTTGTATTTTGCATTTTATTTCAATCCAATTCCATGTCAGAGATTAGCATAAGAGGGGCTAAGGTGCATAACCTTAAAAGTGTAGATGTAGATATCCCGCGCAATAAGCTGGTCGTTATTACGGGACTTTCGGGGTCGGGCAAGAGCACGCTGGCGTTCGACACGCTGTTTGCCGAGGGGCAGCGGCGGTACGTGGAGAGCCTGTCGGCCTACGCGCGGCAGTTTCTGGGCAGGATGAGCAAGCCGGAGGTGGAGAGCATTTCGGGCGTTCCGCCGGCCATTGCCATCGACCAAAAGGTGAGCACGCGCAACCCGCGCTCCACGGTGGGCACCTCCACCGAGGTGTACGACTACCTGAAGCTGCTGTACGCCCGCGTGGGGCACACCATCTCGCCCGTTTCGGGGGTAGAGGTGAAGGCGCACAGCGTGACCGACGTAACCCGCTACGTGGCCTCCCAGCCCAACGAAAAGCGCATGGCGCTCCTCGCGCCCCTCCACCTGCCCAACGGCATGGGCTTTATCGAAAAGCTCACCCTGCTGCTGCACGAGGGGTTTAGCCGGATATGCCTTGCCGACCCCGCCGGCAGCTGGAGCGTTGTAGGCATTGAGGAGTATCTGGCCTCGCTGCCCCAAAAGAGCGCGCGCGTGGAGGTGAGCGGCGAAGTCTTCATCCTCATTGACCGCTTTGCCGCAACCAGCGACGACGACGCGCTGAACGACATTGGCGATTCGGTGCAAACCGCATTCTTTGAGGGCAACGGCAACATTCTGCTGGCCGATTTTCCGGTCACCTCGGCGGCAAACGGGCTGCCGCAGGGCGCGACCTTCTCCAGCCGCTTTGAGGCGGACGGCATAACGTTTGAGCTGCCGTCGGAGCACCTGTTCAGCTTCAACAACCCGCTGGGCGCGTGCCAGCGCTGCGAGGGCTACGGAAAAATTATCGGCATCGACGAGGATTTGGTCATCCCCGACAAGTCGCAGTCCGTTTACGGCGATGCGGTGGCGTGCTGGCGGGGCGAGCAAATGAGCCGCTTCAAGATGCAGCTCATCAAGCAGGCGGAAAAGCTGAACTTCCCCATCCACAAGGCCTACTACGACCTCACCCCCGAGCAAAAAGCCACCCTGTGGCGCGGCAAGGGCGCGTACGGCGGCTTGGACGCCTTTTTTGCCTACCTCGAGGAGAGCCGCTACAAAATTCAGCACCGCGTGATGCTGGCGCGCTACACCGGCAAAACCCTGTGCCCCGACTGCCACGGCGCGCGCCTGCGCAGGGAGGCGCTCTACGTGCAGGTGGGCGGCAAGCACATAGGCGAGCTGGCGGCAATGCCGGTGGACAGGCTGGCCGATTTTATGGCTACCCTTGAGCTGAGCCAATACGAGCAGCAGATAGCAGGGCGGGCGCTGGTGGAGATAAAAAACCGCCTCCAATTCCTGCAGAACGTCGGGCTGGGCTACCTCACGCTCAACCGCCTGAGCAACACGCTGAGCGGCGGCGAAAGCCAGCGCATAAACCTTGCCACCTCGCTCGGGAGCAGCTTGGTGGGGTCGCTCTACATCCTCGACGAGCCGAGCATAGGCCTGCACCCGCGCGACACCCGCATGCTGATTGGCGTGCTGAAGCAGCTGCGCGACTTGGGCAACACGGTGGTGGTGGTGGAGCACGAGGAGGAAATTATCCGCGCTGCCGACTGGATTGTTGACATCGGGCCGCAGGCGGGGCGGCATGGCGGCGAAATCGTTTTTGAGGGCGCGCCGCCCGCGCGAAATTCCCCCAAGCAAAAAAGCGCCGTAGCCCCGCAAACCTTGGAGAAAAGCCTCACCCTAAAGTTCCTGAGCGGCGCGGAAAAGATAGACCCGCCGGAGCGCTGCCGCAAAATGAGCAGCTACATAGAGGTACACGGCGCGCGGGAAAATAACCTCAAAAATATCAGCGTAAAATTCCCGCTGGGCGGGATTGTTGCCGTTACGGGCGTGAGCGGCTCGGGAAAATCGACGCTGGTGAAGGGCATTCTCTATCCGGCGCTCAACAAGCTCATCAACGCCTACGGCGAAAAGCCCGGGCAGCACGACAAGATAGGCGGCGACGTGAAGCGCATAAAAAACGTGGAGATGGTTGACCAAAACCCCATAGGGCGCAGCAGCCGCAGCAACCCCGTGACCTACATCAAGGCCTACGACGAAATCCGCAAGCTCTACGCCGAGCAGCCCTACGCCAAGCGCAGCGGGTACGGCACCTCGCACTTTTCGTTCAACATCGACGGCGGGCGCTGCGAGGAGTGTCAGGGCGACGGGGTGATAAAGGTGGAGATGCAGTTCATGGCCGACGTTACGCTCGTGTGCGAGGTCTGCGGCGGAAAGCGCTTCAAGCGCGACATCCTCGAGGTGAAGTACAAGGGCTACAGCATTAGCGACGTGCTGGACTTCACCGTCAATCAGGCCATAGAGTTTTTTGACGCGCAAAAGGACAGCATGGCCAAAAAGGTGGTAGAGCGCCTGAAGCCCCTGCAAAACGTTGGGTTGGGCTACATAAAGCTGGGGCAGAGCAGCAGCACGCTGAGCGGCGGCGAAAGCCAGCGCGTAAAGCTGGCCTCGTTCCTGACCAAGGAGATGAACCCCGACCCGATACTCTTCATTTTTGACGAGCCTACAACAGGCCTGCACTTTCACGACATAAAAACGCTGCTGAAAGCCTTCAACGCCCTCGTTGAGCGCGGGCACACGGTGCTGGTGGTGGAGCACAACATGGACGTGGTGAAGTGCTCCGACTGGGTGATTGACCTTGGCCCCGAGGGCGGGGAGGC
>JAITQP010000116.1 GCA_031288885.1 Prevotellaceae bacterium
GCCTTAATGCATAATTCCCAACGCCAAATTCTCCTATCGTAGCAGCATAGGGTACAAAAGTGTTGTATTTATCCTGCCCTGTTTTCACGTACAGAATATACCCACAGACCCAAGGTCCACACCATGTACTACCATCATTAGTATATGGATCATATTTTGTATTATACCTGTACAAGTAGTACTTCGTTTCGTCCACGCCGGTAAAAACGCGGGTAATGGCGCTTATTATACGGCTAAACAACCCTTTCCCTGAGCTGTCAATAATTTGGTCGTCATCCAGCTGCTCAACTTCCGGCAAGATTTCGTCAATGAAATTCCAAAACGCCTCAGTACCGTTTTGGCTTTTCAGCAGCGCTGCCGCCAGCGAATCTACCCACGCATCTACCGATTGCTCGCTCAGCGAACTTAATAGCGCCTGATACTTCTCCTTGTCGGGCACTTCATCGCCGGATAACGCTATCTCGCTACCGGACGACAGCAGGCTTGGCAAAAAATTTGCCTTCAGCTCGTCTATGATTTGCTCCCCCTCAAGCTCTTTTATACCTTCAACAACTTGTCCTGTTTCCGGTTCGGTTACGGCGGAGGGTATTTCTCCCGCTTTGCCCCTGAGCCCCACGTATGAGTTTCCTGCCCAGTCAACAAACAGCGAGGAGCTGCCTCCGGCTTTGGAGAGCAATCCGTTGTAATTCTTTACCGTTTCGGACGCCTCCCTTATGCTGGTGCTCGCGCTTTTACGTGCGTAAGCGGTGAGCGTTCCTACAGCTTTTTCTTCGGCGTCCAGTACAATAAAGTCATAAAACTTTGGCTTATTGTCAAAACCATAGATTACAACAGGCGTGGGGCTTAATCTATTGCCCTCCCAGCCCATTTCTTTGTCCATGTTGGTTGCAACTAGCTCTACCAAAGCCAGCTTCCGTGCTAACTTATAATCCAATATTTTTGAGTCGGACGAGTAGCTATTCAAAACATCGACGTCTTCAAACGGAATATTTTGGATTTGTTCGCTATTAACCTTAGTAATGTCGGTCTCGCCAACGTACACATCTTCTTTGCTGCACGCAGCAGCAACTGCTATAGCCAATAGTATGGCTGGTGTAAAAATTTTTTTCATTGTTTTTGAAGTTTATATCGTTATAACAATACGTTAGGTGTTGAATTTTTGCGTGCGACATTGCACGCGCTCTTCACTTCACTTAGAAAGGGCTGCGTAAGCTCTTGGGGTCGTCGGCGCCTGCGGCATGGTGCTGAAGAGAGCGACAGCAGGCGCCTGCTGTGCTCAGGTTATTCTTGCCCAGCTGCCAGATGCTGGGGGCGATGCTGATTTTGGGGAGAACGTGGCGGTCTGCGGCAACCCTAACAGTTGCCGTCGTAGAAAGTGGCAAGCGGAACGCTGCATAGCGCCGGAGGGTGGCGCCCGCAGCGGCAAGCGCCTCGCACGCGCGGCATGCGAGCAGGCGCAGGCACGTAGCAGAGCTTGTATGGAATAGCAAAATCATAGCAGGTATAAAGTCTAAGGTTGAAGCTATACGTGATTAAATTAAGGCCATTCGGGTTATGGCGGTAAAATTATGCATTATTTTAATCGCCTATTGCGTAAAAACAGCTAAAAAAAACTAATTTTAGACGAAAAAGCATATTCTATGGACGAAAAAGCATACGCTATCGACGAAATGGCACATTTTATCGACGAAAGGAATAATTTACAAAAATTTGCAAATTTTAGTAAGATAGGTCAACCCAAAAATAGCTGCGAAAACAACTCAGCTGGCAGAGCGTCAGCACGTTACGCTACAATTGCTACGGAAATGCATTCGTGGCTAATCCACCGTTGTTTCTCCGGCAAGCGAGGCTTTCATCTGCTCCTCCACCTGACTTTTGCTTAGCCCGTGGCCAAAAAGGAACATTAGCTTGGTAACGGCCGCCTCGGTGGTGGTGTCGTAGCCCGAAAGCACCCCAATGTCCTTCAGGGTTTTCCCCGCCTGATAGCGGTTCATCTCTACCGAGCCGGAGGCGCACTGCGTAACGTTCACAACCACAATTCCCTTTTTGACCCCCTCCTCAATGATGTCCAAAAACCAGCTTTCGCTGGGCGCGTTGCCGGCGCCGTAGGTTTCCAGCACAATGCCCTTCAGGTTGGGAATGGCAATGATGGACTTGAGCGTTGCCGGCGAAATCCCCGGGAAAAGCTTGATAATGGCCACGTTTGTATCCAGCAGGTAGTGAAACTTTGTCCGGCTATGCTCCGGCGGGTAGCGGATTAGCTCCGGCTTATACCGGATGTAGGTGCCGGCTTCGGCCAGAATGGGGTAGTTGAGCGAGTTAAACGCCTTAAAGTTGGCGGCATTTATTTTGGTGGTGCGGTTTCCGCGCATCAGCAGGTTTTGAAAAAAGATGCACACCTCCGGCGCCAGCGCCCTTCCCGCCGGATTTTTGTCCACGGCTATTTCGAGCGCCGTTATCAGGTTTTCCTTGCCGTCCGTCCGTATTTTGCCGATGGGCAGCTGCGAGCCGGTTAGGATGACCGGCTTGTTCAAGCTTTCCAGCATAAAGCTCAGCGCCGAGGCCGAGTAGGCCATCGTGTCCGTGCCCTGAAGAATAACAAAGCCGTCGTAGCGGTCGTAGTTCTCTTCGATGATGCGCACAATTTTCTTCCACTCCTCCGGCCCCATGTCCGACGAGTCAATTGGGCGCTCGAAGGGGATGTTGTCGATGTTGAACTTGAGGCGGCTCAGCTCGGGAACATGCTCCTTCAGGTAGCCAAAATCGAACGATTTCAGCACACCGGTTTCCGCATCTTCCGTCATTCCGATAGTTCCGCCGGTGTAAATCAGGAGCACAGAGGCGTTATAGTCTAACATAAGGGTATTATTTGCTATATTTTGCAAATGTACATGAAAAAATTCAATTTACGCACAGGTGTGTAAAAATTGATTAGTGGTTAGTGGTCAGTGGCGCAAAGCGTGCCGCGCCCACCTCCTGCCCGCAGCGACGCGGCAGCGCGGCTTGAAAAGCCGGATTTTCATAACCGCAGGTCAACGACCTGCGGACAAGCCAGCGCTCCGTCTCTTCCCTGCCTGAAAGGCAGGACTGTAAAGACGTAAAAATCCTGCCTTTCAGGCAGAGGGAGGAGGAGGGGCGCCCTCTCCACGGGTCGCTGACCCGCGGTTATGAAGATTACGCCCTTGCAGGGCGACGCGAGGCGTGCAATGCGCTACGCGTGCGAGGGCGGCTGTTTGCGAGGAGGTTCCTCCGCTTCGCGCGCTCGTCCCTCGCGCGCGTCGGTCGGAATGACGGCAGGGGGGCGGGCATGGGTGGTGTGCACAAAGGGCGGGTTTGAAACCCGCCCCTACAGTGCGCGCACGCCTTGCGCCCCTTCCTAATTCCTAATTCGTAATTCGTAATTCCTAATTCTCCTAAGCCTGAGCTTAATCACGCCCCAGAGGGCTTCGCGGAAGATGCCGCTGCTCATTTTGGTGCTGCCCAGCTTTCTGTCCACAAAAATAATGGGTATTTCCACCAGCTTAAAGCCCAGCTTTATGGCGGTGTACTTCATTTCTATCTGAAAGCCGTAGCCCTTCATTTTGATGCGGTCAAAGTCGATGGCCTCGAGCACGCGGCGGGTGTAGCACTTGAAGCCGGCGGTCATGTCGCGCACCTTGAGGCGCAGCACGCGGCGCACGTACGCCGAGCCGTAGTACGAGATCATCACCCGCTTCATGGGCCAGTTGACGACGTTTACGCCGGTGATGTAGCGCGAGCCCACCGCAATGTCCGCGCCGCTGTCGCAGGCCTCCGCAAGGCGGATGAGGTCGTCGGGGTTGTGCGAAAAGTCGGCGTCCATTTCGCAGATTTGCCCGTATCCGTGCTCCAGCCCCCAGCGGAATCCGGCGATGTAGGCTGTGCCGAGCCCCTGCTTGCCGGCGCGCTCCATGAGGTGTAGCCGGTCGCGAAATTCGTCCTGCAGCCTCCTGACGATTTGCGCCGTGCCGTCGGGCGAGCCGTCGTCGATAACCAGCACGTCGAAGCGCACGTTGAGCGAAAAAACTTTGCGAACGATGGCCTCTACGTTCTCTTTTTCGTTGTAGGTGGGTATGATTACTAATCTTGTTGGCATAATGCGGCTTATTTTTGGGGCAAACTTACAAAAAAATAGCGGAAATTCCGGCTTTTCGCTTGAATAATCCGTAGATTTTTTTTTCCTTTGTAGAAAATAAAAACCGTTTCTTCGATGAAAGTACACCATTTGGGGGAGAACAGCTCTATCCTAAACCAGTTTATAGCCGAGCTTCGCGACGCCGCCGTACAGGTTGACGCCATGAGGTTTCGCCGCAACGTTGAGCGCATCAGCGAAATATTTGCCTACGAAATCAGCAAGGAGATGACCGGCAACCCGCTCACGATACAAACGCCGCTGGGCATTGCCGAGGCGCCCGTGCCGTGCGAGGAGGTGGTCATCGCCTCCATCCTGCGGGCGGGGCTGCCCATGCACTACGGGCTGCTCAGCTACTTTGACCGCGCCCAGAGCGCCTTCATTTCGGCGTTCCGGAAGTACGGCAAGGACAACAAGTTTACCATTTCGCTCGAGCACGCCTCCTGCCCCTCCGTGGACGACAAAACCGTCATCCTGTGCGACGCCATGCTCGCCACGGGCGCGTCGCTCGAGCTGGCGTACCGCACGCTGCGCACGCGCGGAACGCCCGCCAAGGTGCACTTGGCCGCCATCATTGCCAGCAAGGACGGCGTGGCCTACCTCAAAAAAAATCTGGGCAGCCACAAGGAGCTCTCCCTGTGGGTGGGCGCGGTGGACGACGAGCTCACCGTAAAGTCGTACATCGTGCCCGGGCTGGGCGACGCCGGCGATTTGGCGTTTGGCGACAAGCTCTGACCTCCCCGCTACGCAATGAAAATAGCAGGTATCGACTTAGGCTACCGTCCGGTGTTGCTGGCGCCCATGGACGAGGTAACCGACCTTTCCTTTCGCTTCATGTGCAAGCACTTTGGCGCAGCCATGATGTACACCGAGTTTGTTTCGAGCGACGGGCTTATCCGCGACGCCGGCGCCAGCGTCGCCAAGCTCCGCATTTACGACTACGAGCGCCCCATCGGCATCCAGCTCTACGGCCACCTCATCGACGCCATGGTGGAGGCGGCGCGCATCGCGGAGCAGGCGCAGCCCGACGTGATAGACATTAACTTTGGCTGCCCGATGAAGAAGATTGCCAACCGCGGCGCGGGCTCCGGCATGATGTGCGACGTGCCCAAAATGGTGGAGATGACGCGGCAAATCGTAAGCGCCGTGCGCACGCCCGTCACCGCCAAAACGCGGCTGGGGTGGGACGAAAACAGCCAAAACATTGTGGAGGTCGCCGAGCGCCTACAGGACGTGGGCATACAGGCGCTCACCATACACGGGCGCACCCGCAGCCAGATGTACAAGGGCGAAGCCGACTGGACGCTCATTGGCGCGGTGAAGAGCAACCCCCGTATGACCATTCCCATCGTTGGCAACGGCGACGTGAAAAGCCCCGAGCGGGCCAAGGAGATGTTTGAGCGCTACGGCGTGGACGGGGTGATGGTGGGGCGCGCCTCCTACGGCCGCCCGTGGATTTTTGAGGAGATAAACCGCTACCTCGCCACCGGCGAGCTGCTGCCGCAACCCTCCGTGAGCCGGCGCGTGGAGATTGCCAAGCTGCACTTCATGAAGTCGCTCGAGTACAAGCATGGCAAGAGCAGCATCTACGAAATGCGCCGCCACTTCTGCTCCTACTTCAGCGGGCTGCCGGACTTTAAGCCAACGCGCCTGAAGCTCGTCACCTCCGAAAATCCGCAGGAAATACTCGCGCTGCTCGATTACGTGAAAGAACGGTGGGGGGATAGGGGTTAGTGATATTATTGTCCTGCGGGCAATTCACAAAATCTATCCTGCAACGCTGCCATTCGTTTGAGCAGGTTGTCAAACGAGAGCGAGCTGCCGTAAATCATTGTATGTTGCATTTTCTCGTAGTCCTGCCGCCAGTCGTCAATGACCCGTAGTGGCGGAGTGAGGCAAATTTTCTTACGAATATCGCCGGAATAATCCACCCCACTTACGCGAGTAAAAATTTGGCGGTGGCGGCATATGGAGCTCCAAAGGGCATTGTCGGCAACGGCTTTTACGGCGAAATCCTTGTCCATCATTTTTTCCAAATCGTACAAATGCCGCGACTTGCGGTCGGCAATCATTGAGCCATTGCCTGCAAAAATTTCATGCAGCAGAAAGGCTTTTTCCAAGAATGTTTTTTCGGGTACTGTTGTAGTGATTTTTGAGTTGACAAGCGAAGCATCAACGTCGAAATTTTCGGAAATCAAGCTTTTTATTTCTTTTACAGCCGTTGGCTCAATCAACGACCTTGCCCCAACTTCCAGCACAATTTCTGCTCTCAAGTACGATAGCTGGTCAAACAGGGATGGGTAGCGGACAAAAATTTTTCGCGGTTCGGGATAAGTATTGTCGCCTTCGCCGTCGGGCTGCGGTTCAACGGAGCAAAAATGTTGTATGCCGTACTTTACAAGGGCTTTCTGCAATTCCGTACAAACAGCTTCCTTTACAAACAGTTTCCTTTACAAACAGCGAAGATTGCTTGCGCAACTTTTTGAGCTGCCTTACGGTTAAATCGCCGCTCAAATCAAACAGCGCTCTATCTACCGCCAAGTCAACATCCTCCGAAAACTGCTCAATCGCGCCCCAAGTTTTACTCAACGAAGTTCCTCTGCCACAACCTGCGGAAGCAAGTTGCCCATTTTTATTCCCGTTTGCAAAATCACGGTTTTGCGTTCATCGTCGTTCAACCTGAAAAAATTATTCATACAGCGTCAATATTAGCTTCTTAATCCACGCAGGCATGAGCTGTGCATCTTGCAAAATATGCTCTTTAGGCGCCTGCCGCAGCACGTATTTTAACCTGTCCAGATGCTCCGGCGCAACTCTTTCCTGCGTAATTTCCTTTAATGCAAATGTTATCAGCATTGCCAAATCGCTCTTAAATGCAAGATTTTTAGGGGCAGTATGCTTGAACAAAATGCCGTTACCGTTGCCAATTTTAATTCTACGCGGCGAGCCATCTGTCAAAAATACAAAATTTGCAGGTACCTGCGTTGATAAGCCCAGCCTATTTAAAGCATAAAGTCCTGTAGGGGCAACTCTTGCCTTATCACGCCTTGCAATTGCCTCTGCCACCGTATCCAGTGAAGGGTACAAAGCGCCCAATCCCAATGTTTTGTCAATTTTGGGATAGTAGTAAATGCCTGTTGCCAGCTTTATCAGAATTTGTTTTTTTACCAAATTAGCCAACGCTTTAGATATTGCTTTCGATTCGCCGTAAGCCGCAAAATCAGAGGCAAAATACTCTTTACCTCTTCCGCATTTTTTTACCCTTGCAAATATTACATCTTCAATACTTTGCATGTTATTTTTGTGTTTTTTTTGGCGAAAATATACGCAATATTTTCGCCTGCATTTCCGCTACTAAGGTACGATTTTTTTTCGGAAAAAACCGGAAATTCTAATCTATTCCGTAATTTTGCAAATCACACATCAAAAATATCTACACTCATGGGAAAAAATAAGCTGGCACGATTTCAGGAAAACGAAACCTTTGCGCTGCTCCACCAGCCTGCGTTTGACGATTTGTTCAGGGGCGATTTTTTGCTAAAGGGGCGGTGGGGGAGCGATTTCTTTGGCAACGACCACCCCATAACGCTGGAGCTGGGTTGCGGGCGCGGCGAGTACACGGTGGAGCTGGCAAGAATGCACCCCGACAGAAACTTTATCGGCGTCGATATTAAGGGGGCGCGGCTGTGGCGCGGCGCCAAGACTGCCACGGAGGAGGGGATGCGCAACGTTGCGTTTGTCCGCTCCAGAGTAGAGGTGGTCGCCTCGCTCTTTGCCCCCAGCGAGGTGAGCGAAATCTGGCTCACCTTTCCCGACCCGCAGCCCTCCCGCGCCCGCAAGCGGCTTTGCTCGGCTATTTTCCTCAACCGCTACGCGCAATTTCTCGCGCCGCAGGGCGTGGTGCACCTCAAAACCGACAGCCGCCTGCTGCACGAGTACGCCAAGGCCCTCCTCTCCGCCAACAGCGTTGCCCCGCTCCACAGCGCCAACGACCTCTACGGCAGCGCCGGCAGCGCCGGCAGCGCCGAGCTCGCCATAAAAACAACCTACGAAAAGATTTTCATCAGCGAGGGTTACCCCATTACCTACCTCAAGTTTCCGCTTCCGCAGGGCAAAACGCTGGTAGAGCCGGAAGATTTTTCCTACACCGGCGATGTGCCAAAGGCAAGGATGCGGGAGAAAGGTGGGAGTTGGGAATAACGCTGATTTTTTCCCCGCTCGCCGACCGGTAAAGTTCAACTAAATTACAATAGAGTGAGCAATTGACAGGAAAAGCTACTGCGCAGGCAAAACCAAGCGAAAGCCGCTGTCGTTGAAGCGGTCGTTAGGACTTCCCCAAGAAGCGCGGAAAGCTACGCGCACCATGTTGACGTCATGATTCCAGCTGCAGCCGCGGCACACGCGGTTAGTGCCGGTAGCAGGCCCTGTAAGGTTAGGTATACCTACTTTTTCAGCATCGTACTCTACAGGGTTGGTATATGCGCCATCCCAATCGTAAACCCGCTCCCACACGTTGCCGCACATATCGTAAATGCCGAGCCTGTTCGGCTTCTTCTGACCCACCGGATGCGTCGTCATGCCGGAGTTGCCTTGGTACCATGCAAGTTCACCTACGTCGTTGCTGCCACCTCCGCTGTGCGAAAAATTCTCGCAGCTTGCCACACCTCCCTTTCCATCTCCTATGCACCCCCGCGCAGCGTACTCCCACTCCGCCTCCGTAGGCAGCCGGTAGCTCTTTCCCGTAAGCGCGTTTAAGCGTGGAAGAAATGCCGTGTTTATGTCATTCCACGATACGTTCTCCATCGGCCGCTGGTCGTCGCAGGGTACAGCGCCACAGCTACCCTCCTTCCACGCCTGACAATTCTCCAACGCGTGACCCCTCATCACCGCTTTCCACTGCGCCTGCGTTACCTCATACTTGCCGATGTAAAAGCTGCTCACCTTTACGGAGCGGGCGGGAAACTCGTTATTCCCGCACTGACCGCCATCCCGCTCGGGCACGCACCCCATGGTGTACGTTCCCCCCTCCACGCGCACCATCTCAATCTCCACCTCCGCAGGGTGGCTACGCTCGGAGGCGCTATGCTTGCGTCCTGCACCGCCCAGCTGCTGCGCCAACGCCAGAGACACCCGCGGTAAGTCTGCGTTGACCACGTTGGTGCGAGTATAGCTGCCCCGGCCGGACAGCTTGCTGTCTTTTGCGTCAATCAGCTGCGCGGAAAAAATGTGTTCGCTGCCTTTGATGGCGTCGGTTACCAAGCATATCGTAGATACGTTGTTGGCGCGCCCCCACGCGGCGAGGGCATTTCGGTCTATGTTGTCCGCGCCTTGCGTGCGCAGCTCGTTGAGCTTTGTCTGCACCGCTTGCTCGCCGGTTACCACCGTGTAGCGGCTGGCGCGGTTAAGGTCGCTGCCTACTTGGGTGGCAAGCGAGTTGCCCAAATTGTTGTCGCTCATGCCCACTACAAATACGGCCAGCGTGGGCTTGGTTTGCGCGCCGGCGGTCGCTATGCCTGCTGCGCCAATGAGCAACAGCGCGCATAGAGAAATCATGTTTTTTCTCATTTTACTACGTTTTTTTGGGTTAATAATTAATTTAAAATGCTCCGGTTTTGGACGCTTTCCACAGCTCCAACTGTTTATTTATTATCTTTGTAGGTTTTCCTTTGCAAAAAGGCAAGGCTGTTCACCTCCGTTGTTCCTGTTAAGAGCTGGTAGTGTGTCAGCCTTGCCGGTTAGCATCCGTACTTTTCGGTAACGGTCGCTTTTTTGCTGAATAAATGCAAGCAAGCTACAATGTTTTACTCCTTCGCAGCGGATTTACGCCGCAAAGATAGTAAATATATTTTCGTATTACGATAAAAACGATAATTTTTTTTCGATGATTAAGGAAAGAATATCCCAAATACTTGAGCATAAAAAGATTGCAAAAGAAAATTTTTACAAGAAAATTGGTATGACCTCAGCGAATTTTAGAGGAAATGCGAAAAGTACGCCCATAAATTCAACAGCAATCGAAAATATATTGTCGGAAATTCCAGATATAAATCTCGAATGGCTACTCACCGGCAAGGGCGCAATGCTGCGGCAGCCGGAGGAGAATTTTAGCGCCAATAACGCTACGCCGCAGCCCCAACCCAACGATAGTGGCTATAAAAATAAGTATATTGCGCTGTTAGAGGAGCACAAAGCGGTGCAGAAGGAGCTGAACGAGCTTCAAAAAAAATATGCTGCGCTACTGGAGAAAAACAACGCGTAAAGACGCTACCCAGCGCTCCGCCGCGCAGCCGCCGTTGCATTTTTCGAGGCAGGGAGGCGAACGCTACCCCCTACCCTTCGCAAAAAACGGGCAAACGGGGCATTTTCTACCACAAATTTGCGATTTAAAAGATAAAGATGGCGTGTATATTAAAAAGTTTCCTTATCTTTGCCGATGCAAGTTAAAAGGAAATAATCAACTATTTAAAACAAAAAAATTATGTCGCTAAATAAAGTAATGCTGATTGGCAACGTGGGCAGAGACCCCGAAATACGCCATCTTGATAGCGGTATGGCCATTACTACGATTGCGGTTGCAACGTCCGAGGTCTATACCGATAAAAATTCGGGGCAACGCGTAACCAACACCGAGTGGCATAATGTAGTGCTGTGGCACCAGCTGGCGGAGCTGGCGGAGAGGTTCATCCGCAAGGGCACGCCGGTGTTTGTTGAGGGTAAAATCCGTACCCGCTCGTGGGAGGATAAAACCGGTCAAAAACGCTACACCACAGAGATTGTGGCAGAGAACATCCAGCTGCTTGGTCGCCGCGAGGACAACAACGCCGGAGGGCAGCCTGCATCTCCCGCCAGATTTTCGCAGGCAGAAATCGCGGCAACGCAGGCTAACCAAGCTGACCCAAACAGAAGCAACAGCGCGCTCTAAACAAAAACACCTAAAACTTTAGCGCCCCCAAGACATTCCTCGCCTATCAGGAGGTGCGCTTTGTTTTACCTGCTGCTGTTAAGTTAACTGTTGGACGTCGCTTCTTCGTCATCAAACTGTGTGAACGAAGCAAGAGGCAATCCGGTAAGCTACTCCGGATGGCTTCGCTGACACTTAACATAAGGTACTCATACCCGTGAAATCTCTTTACCTGCTTCTGCCCTTTGCGCTGCTGGCCGTAGCGCCCTGCCGCGCAGGCGTGAACGTATTTCCGCACGGCAGCCGCGCGGCAGCGTTGGGCTACATTGGGGTGGTCAACACCGACGTTTTTGCCGCCTACAACAACCAAGCCGCGCTGGGCTTCTTCTCCTCACCGCAGGTCGCGGTACACTACGAAAACAAGTATTTTGCCGAAGCGCTGAGCCTTAGCGCCGCCGCTTTTGCCCTGCCTGTTCCGTCCGCCGGCGTGCTGGGCGTTGATGTGTGCTCGTTTGGGTACGATCGCTACCGCGAAACGCGCGTGGGCGTGGCTTGGGGCAGGCGGCTCTCAAGGCGGCTTTCGGTAGGGACGCAGCTCGGCTACCACCTGATGCAGGTGGCAGAGTACGGCTCCACCGGCGCCCTCACCGCCGAGCTGGGGCTGCTCGCCGAGCCGCTGGACAACCTGTGGGTAGGCGCCCACGTGTTCAACTTTACCAGCTCGCGCTACTTTAGCAACAGCTACCACGAGCGGCTACCCGTAATTTTTGATGTGGGAATGGCCTACCGCCTTGCGCAGCACGCCAGCCTGCTGGTGGGCGCAAAGATAGAGTCGGAGCAGGCGGCGCAGGCCAAAGCCGGACTGGAGGTGGTGGTGCTCAAAACGCTTGCGCTGCGCTTGGGCGTGCTGGTAAAACCGGTGGAGCTGTTTGCCGGATTTGGCTACACCTACCGCACGCTGCGTATCGACATGGCGTTTTCGCGGCACGAAACGCTTGGCTACACGCCGCAAATTTCGCTCTCCTACAGCTTCACGCAAACGCCCCAAAAGCAATGAAACGCCATGCCCACACGCTGTATGCTGCCCTTTCCGTGGCTGCCATAGCAGGCTACGCAGCGCCTGCCGTTGCGCAAGCCGTTACGGCGCAACAGGCCATCGAAAGCGTTGTGGAGGAAGCATCCTCGCTGGAGGACGCCGCCGTTGCGCTGGAGGTCATCTCCGACCAGCTCACGAGCTACGCGGCCAACCCGCTCAACCTGAACACGGCAAGCGAAGCGGAGCTGCTGCGGCTGTCCGTGCTCAACGAATTTCAGGCGGCCAGCATACGCGAGTACGTTGCGCAGAACGGCGACATGCTTACGCCCTACGAGCTGCAATACGTGTACGGCATTACGCAGGAGATGATGCTCAGGCTGCTGCCGTTTGTTACGACGCTTCCGAGCGAGGCGGTGCAGCCGTTTTCGCTGCGGCAGGCGCTCACAGACGGGCATCACCAGCTCTTAACCCGCGCCGCGCAAACGGCTGAGCGGCAGGAGGGGTACAAGAACGGCTACTACTTAGGCAGCCCGCAAGCCCTGTACGCGCGCTACCGCTACACGTTTAGCGACAAGCTGCAGTGGGGCGTCACGGCGGACAAGGACGCCGGCGAGCCCTTTGGCAGAAGCGGCAACGAGGCCGGTTTCGATTTCTACTCGGGGCACGTACAGGTAAACGACGTCGGCATTTTGCGGACGCTGGTGCTGGGCGATTTTTACGCGGGGTTTGGGCAGGGGCTGCTGCTATGGAAAGGAGGGGCAATGGGAAAATCGAGCGACGCGTTCAGCATAGCCAAGCGCGGAGGCGGCGTAAAGGCTTACAGCGGTACCAACGAGAACTTGTTTTTTCGGGGCGCGGCGGCAAGCGTAAGCATCTCCAAGGCGCTGACGGCTACGGCCTTCTTCTCCTACAAAAATGTGGACGCTAACGCCGACACCGTCAACGGCGCTTTCTCCACGCTGCAAACCTCCGGATTGCACGCCACCTCTAAGGGAATGAGCGAAAAAGACGCTGTGAGCGAAGTGGCGGCAGGAGCCAACGTATCCTACAGCATGTCAACGTTGAGAATTGGCGCAACCGCCCTGTGGCACAAGTTTGGCGGCTCATACCAGCGGGATGTGCGACCGTACAACCTCTTTGAGCTGAACAAAAACGAAAACGTTAACCTCAGCGCCGACTATCGCTGGTATCTCAAAAAAGTACACTTGTTTGGGGAATTTGGCGTGAGCCGGAATGGCGGACTTGCCGCCTTTAACGGGTGCTTGGCAAATGTGGCGCCGCGCCTACAGCTGTCGCTCCTGCACCGCTACTACCAGCCTCAATATCAAGCCTACTACTCTACCGCTTTTGCCGAAGGCGGAAAAACGGCCAACGAGCACGGGCTTTACATCGGCGCAAACATTTTTCCGCACGCTAAGGTAAAAACTACGCTGTACTTTGACGCGTATAGCTTTGCGTGGCTCCGGTACAAGGCTACAGCGCCCTCAAAAGGTTTTGATTTTTTGCTGCAAACCGACTACACGCCGCAGCCATTCTGCAAAATGCACCTGCGGCTGCGCTACGATGCTAAGGAGGAGAACGTTGCCAACGCGCTCGCGCCAACAAAAACAACCGATGTGGTGGAAAAAATAAACCTGCGCTACAACATTACCTACACGCTGCTGGAGGGGCTCGACTGCAAAACGCACGCGGAAGTTGCGCTGTACAAGGCGGGCACGCAGGCGCGCGAGCAGGGCGTAATGCTTTTTCAGGACGTTCGGTACAGCTTGCGGCAGCTGCCCCTGTTCGTATCGCTGCGCTACGCCATATTCAACACCGACAGCTACGCCTCGCGCATGTACGCCTACGAGAGCGACGTGCTCTACGCTTTCTCCGTCCCCGCGTACTACGGGCAGGGCTCGCGCTGGTACGTCAACCTGCACTGGAAGCCGGCGGACAGGTTTGAGCTTTGGCTACGCTGCGCGCAAACCTACTACTACGACCGCAGCGCCATCGGGAGCGACGACACGCTAATCAGCTCCAACCACCGCACCGACCTGAAGCTCCAGCTGAGGGTAAAGCTCTGAAAACCGTTGCTACAGCAGCGCTTTCAGCTTTTCCTCAAAGGTGCTCTTGGGCGCTGCGCCCACCAGCTTCTCCACCATTTGGCCGTTTTTGAAAAACAGCACGGTGGGAATATTGCGAATGCCGTAGCTGGCGGGCGTTTGGTCGTTGGCGTCAACGTCCATTTTGCCCACCACAGCGCGCCCCTCATACTCCTTAGCCAGCTCCTCAATGGAGGGCGCAATTGCTCTGCACGGACCGCACCACGTAGCCCAAAAATCAAGTAACACGGGTTGGCTACTCTTGAGCACTTCCTGCTCAAAGTTAGCGTCGGTAATTTCTAATGCCATATCTCTTTATGTATAAAAAAATTGTTGTTATGTTTTACTCTCCCACTTGGCCGCAATTGCTTTCGCAATGCTTTCAAGTTCTTCCTTTTCCAGCTTCAGCTTGGGTTTTTTGAAGTCCACATCAGCCTCGCTGCTGAGCGGAATGAGGTGAATGTGCGCGTGCGGCACCTCCAGCCCCAGCACCGCCACGCCTACGCGCTTGCAGGGGATGACCGCCTGTATTGCCTTGGCCGCTTTTTGCGCAAACAGCCATAGCCCGCTCAGCGTTTTGTCATCGAGGTCAAACAGGTAGTCCACCTCCTTTCTGGGGATAACCAGCGTATGCCCCTTGGCTATCGGGTTAATGTCCAGAAACGCGTAGTAGTCGCCGTCGGCAGCCACCTTGTAGCTGGGTATTTCGCCGCTCGCAATCTTAGAAAAAATGGTACTCATGGTAAATTTTTACTCCCACATCTTTAATTCTTAATTCCTAATTAGTTAGATGGATATTTCGAGCACCTCAAGCTTCATGCTACCTGCGGGGACGGTTATCTCCACCACGTCGCCCACCTTTTTGCCGAGCAGGGCTTTGGCAATGGGCGTGGCGATGGAGAGCTTGCCCGCCTTGAGGTTGGCCTCGTTTTCGGTAACCAGCGTGTACTCCATAACGGCCTTGGACTGCACGTTTTTGAGCTTCACCTTATTCAGCAGCTGAACTTTTGAGGTGTTAATCTTGGAATCATCAATAACCTTCGCGTTGGCCAGCATGTGCTCCAGCTTTGAGATTTTCATTTCGAGCAATCCTTGCGCTTCCTTTGCCGCGTCGTACTCTGCGTTTTCGGAGAGATCTCCCTTATCGCGCGCTTCGGCAATGGCACGCGAAGCCGCCGGACGCTCCACGTGCTTCAGCCTGTCCAGCTCTGCACGCAGCTTTTCCAAGCCTTTTTCTGTCAAGTAGGTGTATGCCATAACTTATAAATATTACTCTTGATAATGAAAAAAAATAAAGAATTCCCCCGTTTCGCAGTAAGGGAACTCTTCAATTTTAAATTCCAATGATTGAGCTGCAAATGTAGCCACATTATTTACGCAAAGCAACTTTTTAGTTGCAATAATTGTTAATGTATTTTTATTTTTCCGAGCCTCACGTTTGTAAAACTTAGATTTTTCATGTAAGTTTGCAGCCTGTTAAGAAATTCTTCGCGTGATTCAGTCCGAAAACATAACCAAATCCTTTGGCGCGCTACAGGTGCTCAAGGGCATCGACCTGCGCGTGGCGCGCGGCGAGGTGGTGTCGATAGTGGGCGCCAGCGGCGCCGGAAAAACAACGCTGCTCGAAATTTTGGGTACGCTCAACCGCCCCGACAGCGGCACGGTGCGCCTCGAGGGCGTTGACGTGTTTGCCCTTGGCCGGCGCGAGCTGGCGCGCCTCCGAAACCGGAAGCTCGGCTTCGTGTTTCAGCTCCACCACCTGCTGCCCGAATTTACCGCGCTGGAAAACGTTTGCATCCCCGCGTTCATTGCCGGCGCAGACAGGCACAAGGCGGAGCAGCGCAGCAAGGAGCTGCTCGGCTATCTGGGGCTGGCGCACCGCATGCAGCACAAGCCCGCCGAGATGTCCGGCGGGGAGCAGCAGCGCGTGGCCATTGCGCGCGCCATGATTAACAACCCCTCGGTTATGCTGGCGGATGAGCCGTCGGGCAACCTCGACTCGCACAACAAGCAGGAGCTGCACGCGCTGTTCTTCAAGCTGAGGGAGGAAATGGGGCAAACCATCGTCATCGTAACGCACGACGAGGAGCTCGCCAACATGTGCGACCGCAAAATCACCATGAGCGACGGGCAAATTGTGCACAACGCCTAACGGGGAACTCCCAAAGCCCCCTCCATGAGGTAATAATGAGGTAATGAGGTTGGGGTGTGGGGGCGCCACGCTGGCTACTGAGGTTGTTTTGTTTGGAAAATTAGGTTAGAAATGAGGTTGCCGCGCCTCAAAAACCTCATTGAGATTGAGAGGGAAGCGTTTTCTACTGTTTTGCTTGTTGGGTTTTCAGCCTTTAAGCTGGCGACATTGGGCGTTGCCTTTCACATTCCGTTAGGAATGTTGCTGATGCTTCTATAGCCAATAAAACATCACTGCAACAACGTAATTCGTAATTCGTAATTTTTAATTCGTAATTCTCAAATGGTATTCTTTTTTCAGTCGTCGGCAAGCGTTCTGGCGGTGAGCGCCGATAGCCCGCTCACGGCGCAGGACGTCGAAAAGCTGGAGTGGCTTTTCTCCGGCGCAAAGTACGCTGACGCGGACAGCATGAGCAGCCGGCAAACCTACGTGGGGCCGCGCCGCGAAATGGTTACGCCGTGGAGCACAAACGCGGCGGAAATCACCCAAAACATGGGTATCAGCGGCGTCAGGCGCATCGAAGAGTTTTTTCCCGTGGCGGACAGCAAAAAGGCCGCGTTCGACCCCATGCTACAGGAGCTGTATCGGGGCTTGGCGCAGGACGTGTTTGCCGTTGACCGCACGCCCGACCCCATCCGGTACATCAGCGACGTTGCGCAGTACAACGCGCAGGAGGGCTTGGCGCTTAACCCCGACGAGGTGGGCTACCTCAACGCGCTCAGCAAAAAGCTGAACCGGCAGCTCACCGACAGCGAAATATTCGGCTTTTCGCAGGTAAACTCCGAGCACTGCCGCCACAAAATCTTCAACGGCACGTTCATTATCGACGAACAGGAAATGCCCTCAACGCTCTTTGCGCTCATCAAAAAAACTACCGAAAAAAATCCCAACCGCGTGGTGAGCGCCTACAAGGACAACTGCGCGTTTATGCAAGGCCCCGTGGCGGAGCAGTTTGCGCCCTCGGCAGGCGACAAGCCGGACATGTTTGCCGTGCAGGACGTAGAAACGGTCTTCTCCCTGAAGGCCGAAACGCACAACTTCCCCACCACCGTGGAGCCCTTTAACGGCGCCGCCACGGGGTCGGGCGGCGAAATACGCGACCGGATGGCGGGCGGAAAAGGCTCCATGCCGCTGGCGGGAACGGCCGTGTACATGACCTCCTACCCCCGCGTGGCGGACAACCTCAAGAGCGCCGAGCTGCACTCCGAAGAGCGCCCGTGGCGCTACCAAACGCCGGAGGACATCCTGATAAAAGCGTCGAACGGCGCGAGCGACTTTGGCAACAAGTTTGGGCAGCCGCTGATTTGCGGCTCGCTCCTCACCTTTGAGCAGGAGGTGGACGGCAAAACCTACGGCTACGACAAGGTGGTGATGCTGGCGGGCGGCGTGGGCTACGCAAAAAAGTCCGACTGCCTGAAGGAGAAGCCCGCAGCGGGCGACGTGGTGGTGCTGCTGGGTGGCGACAACTACCGCATTGGCATGGGCGGCGGAGCCGTGAGCAGCGTGGACACCGGAGAGCTTGCCGGCAGCATTGAGCTCAACGCCGTGCAGCGCTCAAACCCCGAAATGCAGAAGCGCGTGTACAACGCCATCCGCGCCCTGTGCGAGGGGGCAAAAAACCCCATCGTTGCCATCCACGACCACGGCGCGGGGGGACACCTCAACTGCTTCTCGGAGCTGGTGGAGGCCACCGGCGGGGAAATTGACCTGAGCAAGCTACCGCTGGGCGACCCCACGCTGAGCGCAAAGGAGATTGCCGGCAACGAAAGTCAGGAGCGCATGGGGCTGGTGCTCCACGAGGAAGACCTGCCGCTGCTGCGCCGCGTTGCTGCGCGCGAGCGGGCGCCCATGTACGTGGTAGGCCGCGCAACAGGCGACATGAGGTTCACCCTCGTAAACAAGGTAACCCACGAAAAACCCATCGACCTGCTGCTGGACGACATGTTCGGAAACCCTCCCAAAACGGTGATAAAAGACAAGACAGTGATTTGTGATTAGCTGGAGGTAGAGGAGGAGTGACCGCACGGCGTGCGTCCCTACACCGCCGCCACGCCACAAAACAAACCTCACTACCTCACTGGGAGGTTAGCGTTGCACGTATTTCTGGATTGCTTCGCTTACAATGACGAAATTGCATCAGGCGCATTATTAGCATATTACAGATTTCGCTTTTCCATTTTGGGGGGGCTTCTCCCTTTCTCACAAGCCCTGAAAGGGCTTAATCTTCATAACCGCAGGTCAGCGACCTGCGGAGAGGGCGCCCCTCCTCCTCTCTCTGCCTGAAAGGCAGGACTTTTAAGTCTTAAAGTCTTAGCAGTCCTGCCTTTCAGGCAGG
>JAITQP010000189.1 GCA_031288885.1 Prevotellaceae bacterium
GGCTTGAAAAGCCGGATTTTCATAACCGCAGGTCAACGACCTGCGGAAGCCAGAGTACCCACCTCATTCTGCCTGAAAGGCAGCACAGCGGAGAGTAAAAATCCTGCCTTTCAGGCAGCAGAGAGGAGGAGGGGCACCCTGTCCGCAGGTCGTTGACCTGCGGTTACGAAGATTAAGCCCTTTCAGGGCTTGCGAGAAAGGGAGAAGCTTTCCCAAAAATGGGAAAGCGAAATTTGTAATATGCTAATAATACGCCTAATGCAATTTCGTCATTGCGAGCGTAGCGAAGCAATAACGCAAGGCGTGAGCAGTGATGGGAATAAGGCAGCGTCAGCCCAATTCCTAATTCGTAATTCCTAATTCGTAATTCCTCATGGTTTACGCAGAAACGCTTCAATACTTGTACGCCCAATCGCCCGATTTTCAGGAGGTCGGTAAGCGCGCCTACAAGCCCGGGCTGGACAACACGCTGCTGCTCGACGAGCGCTTTGGTCATCCCCACCGCCGCTTTACGTCCGTTCACGTGGCGGGCACCAACGGCAAAGGCTCCACCTCGCACCTGCTGGCGGCGGTGCTGCAAAGCGCGGGGTACCGCGTGGGGCTCTACACCTCGCCCCACCTGAGCGATTTCCGCGAGCGCATCAAGGTCAACGGCGTTGAAATTCCGGAGCAGCGCGTGGTAGATTTTGTCGAGAAGCACAGGGGCACGATAGAGCACGTGCGCGCCTCGTTCTTTGAGCTGACGATGATGATGGCGTTCGACTTTTTTGCGCAGCAAGCGGTGGATGCGGCAATCGTTGAGGTTGGGCTTGGCGGACGCTTAGACTCCACCAACGTGATTACCCCCGCGCTGAGCATCATCACCAACATTGGGCTTGACCACACCGACCTGCTGGGCGACACGCTCGAAAAGATTGCCCGCGAAAAGGCCGGCATCATCAAGTCCGGCGTGCCGGTGGTGGTGGGGGAGTACCAGCCGGAGGTGGCGCACGTGTTTGAGCAGGCGGCAGCAGCGCACCGCTCGCCGCTCGTGTTTGCCAGCCGGCGGCGCACCGCTGCCGATACGGCGGCGTATGCGCTGGACTTGCACGGCGACTACCAGCAGCGCAACCTCTGCACCGTGCTTGCGGCGCTGGACAGCCTGCGGGAGCGCGGCGTTTTTTCGTTTTCGCAAAGGAATGTGGAGGATGGCCTGCGCACGGCGGCGGCGGTTACCGGTCTGCGGGGGCGCTGGGAGCAGCTGTGCGGCAGCCCGAAAATTATTTGCGACACGGCGCACAACGTCCACGGATTGCAGCAAACCATGGCGCAGCTGGCGCATACGCCGTGCGGGCAGCTGCACATCGTATTTGGCATGGTGGCCGACAAGGACGTTGCCGGCGCGGCGGCGCTCCTGCCCCGCGCAGCCCGCTACTACTTTACGCAGGCCGCCACTCCGCGCGCCCTGCCCGCCGGCGCCCTCGCCGACGCATGCCGCGCCGCCGGATTGCAGGGCGAAGCTTTCCCCACGGTGGCCGGCGCGCTGCTCGCCGCAAAAGCGCGCGCTGCCGCCAACGATCTCATTTACGTTGGCGGCAGCACGTTTGTGGTAGCCGATGCGCTAAAGGCTTACGCTAATTTTTGAACTTGTACGAGAGGCTTCGCCGGTAGGGGCCGTCGCCGCACTCCGCCTCAAAGGTGATGTTTATCGAATCTGTCCGCACGTCCGTGCGCAGGCTCTCAAGGTCAAACGACGCGATGTTCTGGCGGGGTTTTACCCCTTTATCGCCCTTGCTGTAGTGCCGGAGGAAGAGCGTAACGTCCTTGCCCTGCAAGGTGGCGGCGGTGTCGTACATCAGGCTCACCTCATGCTCTCCCTGCTCGGCGTTGTAGAAGTGGTAGTAGTCAACGTTCAGGTAGCGGCTTCCAATCCACACCCGCTCCACGTTTCTCAGCACGTCGAACGAGTCGGCGGCAATGGTAGCGGCGGCGGAGCGCGCTACGTCGTAAACGTGGACAGGCAGCACGTAGGCAAGCGTTACAACGTAATCGTAGCCGTCCACGCTTTCGTCGGCCAGAACGTTAAAGACGATGAGCACGCGCGCGCCACCCTCCGGCGACGCCTGCATCTCCTTTGCATTCTTGGGGTACAGCTTAAGGCTGGCGTCATTCACTATGTACCAGCTGGCGCTGTCGGGCGTGTACTGCACCACTCCCAGCTCCGTTACCGGAAAAAACCGTTCGTAGCTGCCCTCAAGCGAGCAGGAGGCGAGCAGGAGGCAAACGCTCAGCGCGGCAGCAGCGGCAAGGCTTTTCGGAGGTAGCATTTTCATATCGTATGTCCGTTTTATATTTTGTTGAACAAAAAACAGCCCAAAGGTAGCTGCAAAATGGCAAACAGGCAAATAAAATGCAAAAAATAGAGCTTTAAAATGAGAATAAATTGGAGAATTTTGAACAATTTTGTAATTCTGCAAATTTCCAACCTCTTTTTCAGCTCGCACGATTGGAAATTTCATGGTTTTCATCTAATTTTGCGGTTAGACAAAAATGTCCCCTTAAAGGGAAAAATCGCTATCTTTGTGTACAATAAATATGGATATGAAACTTAATCAAAAGGCAGTAGAAAACATAGGGAAGATGTGTATGGATGCAAGTAAACTTGCGTTTGGCAGTCTTGTTCTCGGAACTATACTAAAGGGAGACATTGATAGGATGTATATTCTCATTGCAGGCACCATTGCTGCGCTGCTGCTTGCTATTATTGGTATCTTTTTAGTCTCAAAATAAAAAATAATATGAGCACATTGATTGTTATCGGTATTTTCGGAGGTGGTCTATTGGTTATGGGCATTATTGCCCTTGCCGTTTCAAAACGCTCGCCGGAGCTGTGATTTACAAACAAAGCGTAAGGGATGACGTGGGATGAGACCATATCCGATTTTTTGGCCTACCTCCGGCTGGAGCGGTCGCTGTCCGAAAAGACGCTAACCGCCTACCAGACCGACGTGCGTAAGCTGCGCGAGTATGCGGAGGGCGAGCTCGGGTTGCAGCCGCAGGAGGTTACGCAGGCGCACGTTGAGCAGCTGCTGTCGCACCTCTACGACAGGGGGCTTAGCGCCCGCTCTCAGGCGCGCGTGCTGAGCGGCGTTAAGGCGTTCTTCAAGTACCTGCTGCTCGACGAGGTTGTTTCGGCCAACCCCACCCAGCAGGTCGCCGCGCCCAAGCAGGGGCGCACCCTGCCGCAGGCGCTCACGGTGGACGAGGTGGAGCGCATCATTGCCGCCGTTGACCTGAGCAAGCCCGAAGGTCACCGCAACAAGGCCATCATAGAGCTGCTCTACAGCTGCGGGCTGCGCGTGTCGGAGCTGGTAAACCTGCGCTTCTCGGGCATGTACCTCGACAAGGGGTTCCTGCGCATAGTGGGCAAGGGCAACAAGGAGCGCCTTGTGCCCATTGGCGGCAAAGCCGTAAAGGCGCTACAGCTCTACCTTGCCGGTCGCCGCGCCGAGACGGAGCAGCGCAGCGCCAACGACGTGGTCTTCCTCAACCGCCGCGGCGCGCAGCTCACTACGGTAATGGTTTTTCTGATAACCAAAGACCTTGCGGCAAAGGCCGGTATAGCGAAAACGATAAGCCCCCATACGTTCCGGCACTCGTTTGCGACCCACCTCGTAGAGGGTGGCGCCGACCTCCGCGCCGTGCAGGAAATGCTGGGGCACGAGAGCATCACTACCACCGAAATCTACACCCACCTCGACCGCGAGTACCTCCGGCAGGCGATATTGCTCTACCACCCAAGAGCGAA
>JAITQP010000214.1 GCA_031288885.1 Prevotellaceae bacterium
GCAGTAAGTTCAGGGACAATATTGTTGCAATAAAGCCATTCCCAATTCGTAATTCCTAATTCGTAATTAACTTCTTCGCCTTTTCCAGCCCTTCTGCCAGCGCGTCCACCTCGTGGAGGGTGTTGTAGAAGGCAAAGGAGGCGCGCGCCATGCCCGTTACGCCGTAGCGCTGCATTACCGGCTCGGCGCAGAGCGTGCCGCTGCGCACGGCAACGCCCAGCTTGTCGAGGATTTGCGCAACGTCGAGGTGGTGAATACCGCTGAGGGAAAACGAAACGATGCTCCCCTTTTGCGGCGCGCTGCCGTAGATGGTGAGCCCGTTTATGCGCTGCAGGCGCTCGGTGGCGTAGCGCAGCAGCTGTTGCTCGTGCGCCTGTAGCGCGGCGGCGTCGAGCGTTTCGAGAAATGCTATGGCGGCGCCCAGCCCAATGGCGCCAACGTAGTTGGCTGTGCCCGCCTCGAACTTGTACGGCAAGTCGGCGTAGGTGGTTTTGGCAAACGTCACCGTTTTTATCATGTCGCCGCCGCCTTGGTAGGGCGGCATTTCGTCCAGAAACTTTTCCTTTGCGTACAGCGCTCCTACTCCGGTGGGGGCGTAGATTTTGTGCCCCGAAAAGGCGTAGAAGTCGCAGCCCAGCTGCCGTACGTCCGTGCGCCCGTGCTGCACGCCCTGCGCGCCGTCCACCAGCACGGGGACGCCCGCGGCGTGGGCTATCCGGATAATCTCCTCCAGCGGGTTCACCGTGCCCAGCACGTTGGAGACCTGCGCCACCGCAAGCAGCCTCGTTTTGTGCGACAGCAGGGCAGGCAGCCTGTCCATGCGCAGCTCGCCGCTGTCGGTCAAGGGCAGCACCTTGAGCGTGGCGCCCTTTCGCTCGCACAGCAGCTGCCACGGCACAATGTTGCTGTGGTGCTCCATTTCCGTCACCACAACTTCGTCGCCCGCGCGCACGTAGCGCTCGCCAAAGGCAAACGCCACCAAGTTGACGCCCGCCGTAGTGCCCGCCGTAAAAATCACCTCGTGGGCTTTTTCCGCGTTGATGTAGGCGCGGATGCGCTCGCGCGCGGCCTCGTAGCGCGCGGTGCACTGCTCCGCCATGTAGTGAATGCCGCGGTGAATGTTGCCGTTGAGCGAGGCGTGGAGCTCGTTCACCACGTCAATCACCGCCTGAGGCTTCTGCGCGGTGGCAGCGTTGTCGAGGTACACCAGCGGCTTGCCGTTAACCGTTTGCGACAGCAGGGGAAAGTATGAGCGAATGTCCGTCACGTTTACAAAAAAGGGTTACGTTTTTTTGGGCAGCTGCGAGGTTGCTTTAGTCTTGCAGCTTTGCGCACAGGAGCTCGCGGTTGAGGCGGGCAATGTGGGCAATGGAAATGCTCTTGGGGCACTCGGCTTCGCAGGCCTGCGTGTTGGTGCATGACCCGAACCCCAGCTCGTCCATTTTGGCCACCATAGCCTTTGCGCGCCGCGCGGCCTCCACTTTGCCCTGCGGCAGGAGCGCCAGCGAGCTCACGCGCGCGGCCACGAACAGCATTGCCGAGCCGTTTTTGCAGGTTGCCACGCACGCCCCGCAGCCTACGCAGGCGGCGGCGTCCATGCTTTCGTCGGCGTGGGACTTGGGGATGGGGATGGCGTTGCCGTCGGGCACGCCGCCGGTGTTGACGGAGATGAAGCCGCCGGCTTGCAGGATTTTGTCGAACGCGCCGCGGTCAACCACCAAGTCCTTCACCACGGGAAATCCCCTACTGCGCCACGGCTCAATGGTAATAACGTCGCCGTCCTTGAACTTGCGCATGTGCAGCTGGCAGGTGGTCACGTCGTCGTCCGGCCCGTGCGCGCGGCCGTTGATGTAGAGCGAGCACATGCCGCAAATTCCCTCGCGGCAGTCGTGGTCAAAGGCCACGGGGCCACGGCAGCCCTTGCTGTGCGCCACCGCCTCCTTGCCCTCCCGTATGAGCTGGTCGTTGAGGATGTCCAGCATTTCCAGAAACGAGGTATCGGGCGAGATGTTGCTCACGCGGTACGTTTCAAAGCGTCCCTTTGCCTTTGCGTTCTCCTGACGCCAAATTTTTAGTGTAAGATTCATAGCGATTTTTTTAGTTGGGTTACTGTGATTTGTTGAGTACATTTTCTCTGCTATTTTGCCATTCCGTATAGCCTGCAAAATTAGATGAAAATAATGAGATTTCCAATTGTTACACCACCGTCAGGCGGACAATATTTTGAAAATCTTTTGTTCAAAAAGATGCTGCTGCAAAGGAGAGATTTTTTAACCTTAAATAACATGATAATTCTTATACTCAAACCACCGCCTGCCCGTTAGCCGCTCCAGCCGGTGCAGGCAGCGGTCTTTGAACGAAAACCTTTTCTTGGTCACATCAAACGTAAACGTCCAGCTCATCCGCGCAATCCGCTCCTGCATTACCCGCGGATGGGCGCCCTCAAACAGCTTTAGCGCATCAATCTTTGAGTAGTCAAACTCCTCAACGTCCGCCACGTGCTGCGCTATCCACGCGTCGTCGTGCCACATTCTGTGAAACTTCGCCGCCTTTGCCTGCTGAAACTTTGGCGGCTTTACCCAGCCGTAGTGGTAAATAAACGCATCAACTTTTTTCACGCGCAGCTTTCGCCCGTCGATACGAAATCCCTGCGCGTCGCGGTAGGAGTAAATGGGCTTGCGGGCGCGCACCACCCGTATTTCGTGCTGGTACCAGCTGCGCGAATTTCCCAAGTAGTCGTAAGACCCGTAAAAATGGAGGTACTTAAGCAGCAGGCCCTCCACCCTTTGGTCGTCCTTATACCGCTCCATGGCCTGCCTGACCGCGGGGATATCCTTCTCGTGCAGCACCTCATCGCCCTGAATGTAAAACGCCCAGTCGGCGTCGGGCGCTACGGCGGCAAAGGCCTTATCGGTTTCCTGCGCCAGCACGTGGCCGCCCTCGCGCAGCGTATCATCCCACACGGAATCTACAATTTTAATTTTTTCCGAGGGGATAGCCTCTACCATTTTCCGCGTGTCGTCATCGGAGCTGCCCACGCACACAACCACCTCATCGCACAGCGGGAGGATGGAGCTAATGGCCTCAACAATGGGGTAGTCAAACTTTTGCGCGTTCCGGATAAATGTAAAACCGCTTACTTTCATAGCTGATAAATTTTTTGCATTTAAATATTTTTTTTCGCCCTCCCAGCTTTTGGGAAAGCCCTACAGCGCTACTGCTGCCCCGCCCCGAGCGGCAGCGCCACAAAAAAAACCGCCACATGCGTTTTGCATGTAGCGGTCATGTTTGAATTCTGATATTTTTTTACTATAATACGCGCGCGTACTTTTACTATTATATGGGAAGTACCCGCAATACGTAACTCGTTGAGCTGTGTGTGTGTGTGTGTGTGTGTGTGTGTGTGTGTGTGTGTGTGTGTGTGTGTGTGTGTGTGTGTGTGTGTGTGTCTTTAATTAAAGATAAAAAATTAAAGATGAAGAATTGCGCAAGGTGCGTGCATATGGACAAAGGCGGAGCCGCGTCCATCGTTCCGCGCGCCTCCGTTATCTTAAAATTTGCACCTGTTTTTATGCTGTTGCACGTCATTTGGAATGATTTTGCAATAAATTAATGCAAAAGTATAAAAAAGTTTTCCGATATGCAAACTTCCTTAATGGGGCGTAAGCTTACGGATTACAAATTTGGCATTGCCAATGAGCAAAATCGCTATTTTGCCAATTTGGAAAAAAACCGTATTTTTGTGAGCTGAAAATATGAACTATTCCGATGTTTAGCTCACAAAATATGCCCCCCAAATGGATTTGATATATACGCTGTATAGCGATGCGCGCACGGTGTTTCGGCTAAAAGATGTGGCGATGCTGACCGGCGAAACCAGCTTTACGTCGCTCAACCAAAAGCTGAACTACTACGTGCGCACCGGACGGCTTGCCAACCCGCGCAAAGGGCTGTACTGCAAGCCCGGCTATAATCGGGAGGAGCTGGCGTGCCGTATTTTTGCGCCCGCCTACGTTTCGCTGGAGTACGTTTTGCAGCGGGCAGGCGTTATTTTTCAGCATGACAGCCGGTTGACGGTGGTTTCCTACCTGAGCCGCGAGGTGGAAGTTGACGGCCAAACGTT
This sequence comes from Prevotellaceae bacterium, assembly GCA_031288885.1. Classification (GTDB taxonomy): domain Bacteria; phylum Bacteroidota; class Bacteroidia; order Bacteroidales; family UBA932; genus JAITMY01. Next base: position 4,124 of record JAITQP010000214.1, read on the forward strand.
TTTGTTCCGAAAAATCAAAAACGAGCTGCTGGTTTCGCTGCCCGGGCTTGAGCAGCAGGGAAATTCGGTGACGATTGCCGCTCCGGAGCGCGCCTTTTTGGATATGCTCTACCTGAACGGCGCAATGTATTTCGATAACCTCAACCCCCTGAGGAGGGATTTGATAGCGCAAATTTTACCGGCTTACGGCTCGCAGGCGCTAACCAAGCGCGTTAAAAAAATTTTGGAAGACAATGGACTTGAATAAGCACAAATTTTTCATGCTGCAAATCCTGCGGGATATTTACTCCGATTTGGAGCTGGCCAGCTCATTGGGGTTTAAAGGCGGAACGGCGTTGATGTTTTTCTACGGCTTGCCGCGCTTTTCGGTTGACTTGGATTTTAACTTGCTCAAACCCGAAATGGAAAGCAAAGCGTACCAAAAGGTAAAAAACATCCTACTCAAGTACGGCGCGATAGCCGATGAGGCGCAAAAATTTTTCGGGCCTATTTTGGTGTTGAGCTACGGAAAAGGCGAGCGAAATTTAAAGGTGGAAATTTCCAACCGGCAGTACGATAATCGTTACGAAGTAAAAACGTTTATGGGAATACCAATAAACGTGCTGGTTGCTGCCGATATGTTTGCCCACAAGCTTTGCGCCCTTTTGGATAGAAGCGAGCTGGCTAACCGCGATATTTTTGACTGCTGGTTTTTTATGGAAAAGCGTACGCCTGTCAACAAGGGGTTGGTGGAGAGCCGAATGCAGACGCCTTTTGCGGACTACCTGCAAAGCTGCATAGACCGGCTTGCCAGCCTACCGGACAAAAGGTTGCTGAATGGGCTTGGCGAATTGCTGCAACCGGATATGAAAACCTTTGTCCGCAACAGGCTACGCACCGAGCTTTTGGCGTTGCTGCGGTTTTATAAGGATTTTCCGATAGCTGAGAACGGGTGAGCGCTGCACGCAAATTCTGAAATTTTGTAAATCATCCAATCATTCTCTACTTTTTTCGTTGTAAGAGGGCAAAGGCTAAGCTTTCGAGGTGCTCTTTCCGCTCCTGCGGCGCGCTCACCTGCGCAAGGTTTTGCAGGGCGGCGGTAAAGAGGGTGTTTTCTGTGTCCTTCAGGCGCTGCACCGCGCTGGCTTTGGCGTAAAAATGCTTTGCCTGCTCCACCTTTTCGGCGGGGGGGAGCTGGCTGCTCTGCATGAGCTGCAAAAACCGGCTGCGCTCCTGCCCCGTCAGCGCCTCCGCCGTGGCGACAAACAGAAACGTTTTTTTGCCCGCCGCAACGTCGCCGCCTGTGGCTTTGCCAAATTCGGCGGCGGTGGAGTACACGTCGAGGTAGTCGTCTTGCAGCTGAAACGCCAGCCCCAGCTTGTAGGCAAAGCCGTAGAGATGCTGCACGTCGGCGTCGGCGGCGTTGGCGGCGATGGCGCCCATGGCGGCGGCGGCGGCCAGCAGCGCTGCCGTTTTTTTGCCCACCATGGCAAAGTACTGCTCCTCCGTGATGGCGGGCAGCTGCTCAAAGTCCATGTCGAGCTGCTGACCTTCGCAGACCTCCGTAGCGCCCCGATTAAAGGCGTTGAGCAGCGCGCCGGAGCCGCCCGCGCTGCTCACCAGCTTGTACGCCTCAATCAGCATGGCGTCGCCGGAGAGCACGGCGGCGCTCACGCCCCACCTGCTCACCACCGTGGGACGCCCGCGCCGCAGGCTGGCGTTGTCCATAATGTCGTCGTGAATGAGCGTGAAGCAGTGGAACAGCTCTACGCCCAGCGCCGCGCTGACGTGGCTTTTGTCGATGCGCTGCAAGAACAAGTCGGCGCACATGAGCAGCAGCGCCGGCCGTATGCGCTTTCCGCCCGAAAGGAGCGCGTAGCGCACAGGCTGGTAGAGCATTTCCGGCGATTGCGGAAAGCTGAGGCTATCAAGCTCGCGGGTAATCCGCTCCGTGAGCTGCGGAAAAGAGTACATGTAAAGAGGAAATGTTTACTTTTGGTTGACCGCTTGCGTTGGTGTAAAGTCTTTGTTTTTGCCTGCGCTACCGCTGTTGGGCATGTTGCAGTAGCCTACAAATTTAGCGCCCACCTCAATGAGAATTTGCTCCACAGTAACGTCGCCCGTAATGTTTGCGGTTGCTTTGAGCGCAAGCGATTCGCTTGCTGTTATTTTACCGTTTACCCGACCAAGGATGTCGGCTGTTTTGCAGATAATATCGCCTTTAATGTGTCCGGTTTCGCCTACCACAAATTTTCCCTTGGTGGTAACGTTTCCCTCCAGCACGCCATCTATGCGGATGTCGCTTGCCGCCACAATGTTACCTACAAAAGTAGTGCCCGAACAAATGCGATTGATACCGTTTGAAATAACTTCAGTGTCCAGTGATTTTCCCATTTTATCTGATTTTTTATATTATTTTGGTACAAATATAACCCTATTTTCTATACTTTCGCAAAAAAAATATATTAAAAAATTGGGTTCCCAAGCATTTTTATGAAAACAATAGCCAAAATCTTCATCGTAATACTCTGTATATTAGTCATGTTAGTCGCATCAAGCGTTATGTTGACGGTAATTTATCGAAACGATATTGTCAGCGCGGCGCTGGAGGCTGTCGCCCAAAATAACGAGCTGGACTTCAAGTCACAAACCGTAGATATTACCGCCTCCCTAAACCTGAAGAATACGGCGCTGCTTTTTGGCAACGTGGAGGTAAAGAGCCGCAAAGGCGTATCCGGCGTCAGCCTTGCGCTGCAGGCCGAAACCCTGCGCGCGGAGGTAGATTTGCTGCGCTTTGTGCTGCATCGGGAGGTAAAAATCGAAAAGCTGCTGGCAAAAAACGGGCAGCTCAGCCTGCGCTTAGCCCCGAGCCGGAGCAACAGCCCCGAGGCGTCGCCCCAAATGCCCGACACCGAAGCCCTGCTCGCCGGACTAAAGCGGATACAGCTGGAGCAATGCCGGTTGAGCGTAGAAAATATTTCCGGCGGCAGAAACGTGGCGATAGCGGTGCAGGCGCTGAGCGCAGACGTAGAGCCGGCGGGCGACGGGCTAAATCTGCACGCCAAGGGGCAGCTCACCGTGCAGGCGTCGGAGCGGCAGGAGCCGGCGCAGCGCACCGCCACGAGCATCTCCGTGGACGTTAAGGGAAACCTTTCGCGGGGCGTGGCAACGGCTACCGCCTGCAAGCTCAGCGTGGACGGCGTGGCGCTGGAGGCTACGGGAAGCGTGGCGTTCCGTCCGCTCGGAGAGGTGAGCGTGAGCGTTGCCGCAAAAAATCTGTCGCTCGAGCGCGCCATTCGCCAAATCCGAAAGTACGTAGCGCTTAGCGCGCCGGAGCGGCTGAGCGGTCGCGCCAGCGTTAACGCTCACCTCTCCGGAAGCTTGGGGGAGAAGGCAACCCTGAGCGTCAAAGGCTTTTGCACGGCGCGCGGCGTGGCGCTAAAGCTTAAGGACGTGGAGGAATTTAGCGCAAAAAGCCTCCGGTGCAGCGTTGCCGCCCGCGACGTGAGGAATTTGCAGTCGTACACCTGCACCATCAGCAGCGACGACGTTGCGTGGCGCAGCTTCCACTTCAGCGGCGAGGGCGAAATCCGCAGCTTCAAATCGCCGCTGTACGAGGTCAACGCCAACTTTTTGGGCGATTTGGCCGCGCTAAACGTGGAAAGCCTGCCCGAGGGCAGCGTGAAGGGCGCGGCGCGGCTGCGCATCAGGGACTGGAGCCGCGCGGGCATTGAGGAGTTAGGCCTGCAGGCGGACGTGAGCAACCTGAAGGCAACGCTGCAAGGCGAGGTCTATACGCTCAGCGGGCAGCTCACCGCAGATAAGGGCACGCTTGAGCCCCAGCTCCAAATCTCAAGCGCCGCCGTTGAGGGTACGTTTCAGGGAGCGGTGCAGGGCTACCTGACGGCGCTGCTGGGCGAGCGCGAAGCGACAACGCTGAAAATTAGCGGCAACCTCGATGCCAAGCGGCTCAACTTGGACAGGCTGCTTGCGCAGGGCGACAGCGCCGCGTCCGCGCGCGTCCGCGTGTACGCCAGCGTCCGCGCGCGCGCCGACGAGCTGACCGTGTTTGACCGCCTGTACACCAACGTTTCCGGCGCGGTGGACTACTCCCCCCGCAGCCTGACGCTCAACAAGCTGAGCGTGGAGGCGTTTGACGGTACGCTGGGCGGCGACGTGAAGCTGTACACCGGCGCGGGCGGCAACAGCCGCTTGGGCTGCGACCTGTACTTCAACGGCGTGGCGCTGGAAAATCTTCCCTACCTGAACGAAAAGCTGAACATCAAATCCGGCAGCATGCAGGGCAAATGCAGCGGCGCCATTACGCTTACCTCCAGCGTCGGCAGGGAGGGGTTGGACATGGACAACCTGAGCGCCACCCTGAACTTTACCATCAGCAACGGGCGGCTGCTGGAGTTTGCGCCCATTCAGCCGCTGTCGGCCTACCTGAAGAAGTCGCTCCTGCAGGACGTGCGCTTCTCCGCCCTGCAAAATACGCTTAGCCTTGAGAACGGAAAAATCACCATCCCCAAAATGGAGGTGCGCTCCACTGCGCTCAACGCCCTCATTGCCGGCACGCAAGACCTCAAGGGTGACTTTGACTATCACATAACGCTATACCTTAACGAGCTGCTTTCGAGGAAAGAAAAAGACATTGACAATCCGATAAAGGAGAATAAAACGAAGCTGTTTTTGCGCTTTACGAGCAAAAATGGCGTGGCGGAGGTAACCCACGACGCCCGAGAGTGGAGCAAAAACATGGAGCAAAAGGTGCAGCGCGAGGCGCAGGAGATAAAAGGCCTGCTCCGCAGCGCCAAGGGAAAGGATAAGGGCGAGGCGCGGGCGCAGGGCGAGAAAGCCTCGCGTGCGGCGGCGCCGGAGAAAGTCGCCGTGGAGTGGGAGGAGGACGAAAGCGTGGGCGCTGCGCCGAAAAAAGAGAAACCGGAAAAGGAAAAACCGGAAAAGGAGAAAGCCGAACCAAAACCCACGCCAAAACCCGACAAGCCGGCGCAAAAAAAGAAGCGCTCGGACGTAGAGGTGGAGTGGGACGAGCTGAATTAAGAGTTAGAAATTAAAAAGTTGAGAATTTAAGAATATGGAGGGGGAGATAGCATGGGCAGAGTTAAGTATATATTCTACAATAAATTTTTTATCATAATCCTTGCGGTGGTGGTAGCGTCGTACTCCATTATCGTCAGCCAGCGGTTTGTGGACGAGGTTGAGAGGAAGGAGCGCGTAAAGGTGGAGCTCTGGGCAGACGCTATTGCGGTGCTCACGCAGGCCGAATCCACCTTTGACGTGAACTTTGAGTTTATCCACAAGGTGGTGACCAGCAACACCTCCGTGCCCTGCATTCTGGTGGACGAGGACTACAACCTGCTTTCGACCAAAAATATTGACTCCACCAAAATCAACACGCCCCAAAAGCTGCGCGCGCAAATTGAGCGCATGAAAAAGCGCCACAACCCCATACGTATCAGCTTCTCGGAGGGCGACGTCTCCCTGATGTACTACGACGACTCCGACGTACAGAAAATCCTCAAAAACTTCCCCTACGTGCAGCTTTCGGCCATTGCGCTGCTGGTAACGCTGCTCTATCTTTTTGTTAGCGCCGCAAAAAAGTCGGAGCAAAACATGCTGTGGGTGGGCATGGCAAAGGAAACCGCCCACCAGCTGGGCACGCCCATAACCTCCATGCTGGGCTGGCTTACGCTGCTCAGGGAAAATGACGGCGACAGCGAAATTGCGCGGGAGCTCGAAAACGACGTCACCCGCCTGCAAAAGGTGAGCACCAAGTTTGCGCAAATCGGCGTAAAGGAAAACGCGCAGAGCATAGACATCATACAGGTTGCCCGCAACAGCATGGACTACGTGCGCCATCGGGCGTCCAAAAAGGTAGCCCTGATTGACAACACCTGCGGGCTTTCCGCCGCCGCCAAGGTAAACCCCGTGCTCTGGGAGTGGGTGGTGGAAAACCTGCTCAAGAACGCGCTCGACGCCATTGGCGTAAGCAGCGGCACCATAAAAATTTCGGCGCAAAAAATCGGGAAAAGGGTCGTGCTCGACGTGCTGGACAGCGGACGCGGAATACCCACCAAAAAGCTCTACAAAAAAATCTTTACGCCCGGGTACACCACCAAAAATCGGGGCTGGGGGCTGGGGCTGTCCCTCTGCAAGCGCGTGATAGAGGACATCTACCGCGGAAAAATATTTGTGCTCCACTCCGAACCCAACAAGGG
>JAITQP010000215.1 GCA_031288885.1 Prevotellaceae bacterium
CACGACGGCAGCTACAACATGCCCACATTCCGGTACGCCGAAGTGCTGCTCATTGCCGCCGAAGGCTATGCGCGGACGGACGCGCCCAAAGCGCGCGGCTACCTCAACCAAGTGCGCAAGCGCGCCGGCTTGCCCGACGAAACAGCGGCCACGGGCGAGGAGCTGGTAAAGATTATCCTGACCGAGCGCCTGCACGAGTTCCCGCTGGAATTTAAGGTGTGGGACGACATTCGCCGCACGCGCCTGTATCCCGAAGCCGACGGTGATGGGTCGGGCACGCTCAAGTGGACTCCGCTTGCATCGGCCACCATCCAGAACAAGCCGGAGGGCAAAACCCAAGCTAGCGTCATTCCAGAGTGGGCGTTACTGTGGCCTCTTCCGCTGACCGAGATGCAGTCCAATCCTGCTTTGACGCCACAGAATGCGGGCTGGAAGTAAATCTCGCACTATAACCATGGCTATATTTCTCATACATATAGCATTAGTTTAAATGGAGAGGGGCGTAGCCGGTTTCGGCTATGCCCCTTACATTTTTGCGCGTGATAAAAAATATTTTACATCTAAAATTATTGTTGTACCTTTGCTTTATATTAAATATTATGAAAACACAAATGAAAAAAATTATTACCATTGCTGTAGCGTGCGCTACGTGCGCGCCATGCAGCGCAGCCACCACCAATCCGGTGGAGTACGTTAACCCGCTGGTGGGAACGCTATCCGTCCACGAGTTTTCGACGGGCAACACCTACCCCGCCATTGCGCGCCCGTGGGGTATGAACTTTTGGACGCCGCAAACCGGCAAAATGGGCGACGGCTGGCAGTACACCTACACGGCGACAAAAATCCGCGGCTTTAAGCAAACCCACCAGCCCAGCCCGTGGATTAACGACTACGGGCAATTTTCGCTCATGCCGGTGGTCGGGGCGCCCGAATTTAACGAAGACAAGCGCGCCAGCTGGTTTTCGCACAAGGGCGAAACGGCAAAACCCTACTACTACAAGGTGTATCTGGCCGAGCACGACGTGGTGACCGAAATCACCCCCACCGAGCGCGCCGCCATGTTCCGCTTCACCTTTCCCGAAAACGACCGGTCGTTTGTGGTAATCGACGCGTTCGACAAAGGGTCGTACATCAAAATTATTCCCGAAAAAAATACCATCGTAGGCTACACCACCCGCAACAGCGGCGGCGTGCCCAACAACTTCAAGAGCTACTTTGTGGTGCAGTTCAGCAAGCCGTTTACCTATACCGCCACCTTTGCCGACGGCGCGCTAAGCGCCGCCAAGCTCGAGCAGCAGGCCAGCCACGCCGGCGCGGTGATAGGATTTGCCACCCGCAAGGGCGAGCAGGTGCACGCGCGCGTGGCTTCGTCGTTCATCAGCCCCGAGCAGGCCGAGCAAAACCTGAAGGAGCTGGGCAGCGACTCCTTTGACGCCGTTGCCGAAAAAGGCAGGCAGGTGTGGAACGAAACGCTCGGCAAAATAGCGCTGGAGGGCGGAACGCTCGACCAGTACCGCACCTTCTACTCCTGCCTCTACCGCGCCACGCTCTTCCCGCGCAAGCTCTACGAGGTAACCGCCGACGGGAAAATAGTCCACTACAGCCCCTACAACGGCAAGGTGCTGGCGGGCTTCATGTACACCGACACGGGCTTCTGGGACACGTTTCGCAGCCTGTTTCCCCTGCTAAACCTCATGTACCCCTCCATCAACAAGGAAATACAGGAGGGGCTGGTGAATACCTACAGGGAGAGCGGATTTTTTCCCGAGTGGGCAAGCCCCGGGCACCGAGGGTGCATGGTGGGCAACAACTCCGCCTCGGTGCTGGCAGACGCCTACCTCAAGGGCGTGCGGGTGGATGACGTGAAAACCCTCTACGAGGGGCTGCTGCACGGCACGGAAAACGTTCACCCCACCGTATCCTCGACCGGACGGCGCGGGCACGAGCACTACAACGCGCTGGGCTACGTGCCCTACGACGTTAAAATCAACGAAAGCGCCGCCCGCACCCTCGAGTACGCCTACAACGACTGGTGCATACACCAGCTGGCCGTTGCCCTGAAGCGCCCGCAGGAGGAGATAGACCGCTTTGCCGGCCGCGCCCTGAACTACCGCCACCTGTTTGACCCCTCCACCAACCTGATGCGCGGGCGCAACGCCGACGGCTCGTTCCAAACGCCCTTCTCGCCCTTCAAGTGGGGCGACGCCTTTACGGAGGGCAACAGCTGGCACTACACGTGGTCGGTATTCCACGACCCGCAGGGGCTGATTAACCTCATGGGCGGAAACAGCGCGTTTACGGCAATGCTCGACAGCGTGTTCGTGGTGCCCCCCATTTTTGACGACAGCTACTACCGCGGCGTAATCCACGAAATCCGCGAAATGACCGTGATGAACATGGGCAACTACGCCCACGGCAACCAGCCCATTCAGCACATGATTTACCTCTACAGCTACGCCGGCAAGCCGTGGAAAGCCCAGTACTGGCTGCGCGAGGTGATGAACCGCATGTACACGCCCTACGCCGACGGCTACTGCGGCGACGAGGACAACGGGCAAACCTCTGCATGGTATGTGTTCTCGGCGCTGGGCTTCTACCCCGTTTGCCCGGGCTCCGACCAGTACGTGCTGGGCGCGCCGCTCTTCAAAAAGGCAACGCTCCGGCTGGAAAACGGGAAAACGGTTACCATCAGCGCGCCCGAAAACAGCGAGGAGAACAGGTACATACGCGCCCTGTCGGTAAACGGGCAGCCCGTTACGCGCACCTACCTGACGCACGGCGAGCTCTTGGACGGCGCCACCATTAACGCCGAAATGTCGGCAACGCCCAACACCCAGCGCGGCGTCCGAACGGAAGACGCCCCCTACTCGTTCTCAACCTCAAGGCGGTAGTCATAGCAAAGCCCGCCCATTTGCAATGCAAATGGGCGGGCTTTTTTTTGTGCTATGTAGCTGGGTTACGCGCAAAAAATGTATCTTTGCAGCATAGCAAACTTCATCAAACCATGAAATACTTTAACATAGCAGGGCCATGTAACAGCGCAGAGCATTACATGATAGAGGCATCTACCCGCCTAAAAGGCGTTGAGCAGCTGATAGCCCAAAAGCAATACTTTGTAATCCACGCGGCGCGCCAGAGCGGAAAAACCACCTACCTGAAAGATTTAGCGCAGCGGCTCAACGCAGATGGAAAGTACTACGCGCTGTACTGCTCGCTGGAGGGCGTACAAAATATCGTTGACCCGAAAGAGGGCATACCTGCTATCATCAGCTGCCTGAAGGACGGGCTTCTATTCTTCCCGCAGGGGGATAAGTTTGCCCAAGCAGCCAACATGTCCGATTACGTATCTGTGCTCAAAACAGAGCTTACGCGCTTCTGCATGCTATTGGACAAGCCGTTAGTCATTCTTTTTGACGAGGCAGATTGCTTGAGCGAGGGAACGCTGATTTCGTTTCTCAGGCAGCTGCGCGACGGCTACAACAGCCGCCCCGAGCGGCCTTTCCCCCACTCCGTTGCGCTGGTGGGCATGCGCAACATCCGCGACTACAAAGCCAAGGTGCGACCCGACAGCCAGTCGCTGGGAAGCGCAAGTCCGTTTAACATCGTCACCAAAACATACACCTTGGAGAATTTTTCCAAGGAAGAAATCGCTCTGCTTTACCGCCAGCACACCGACGAAACCGGACAAGCATTTGACGACGATGCCGTAGCGCTCGTCTGGGAGCAGACGCAGGGGCAGCCGTGGCTCGTGAACGCCGTTGCCAACGAGGTGATTGTTGAAATTTTGCAGTCGGACTACACAAAGCCCGTTACGGCAACGCTGGTGAGCGAAGCCATCCAGAACATTATCCTCAACCGCCCTACGCATATTGACAGCCTCCTTGAGCGGCTGAAAGAAGACAGGGTGCGCAGAGTAGTGGAACCGGTGATTTTGGGCGACAGCTTTATCGACAGGGAATCCGACGATTTTCTGTACGCTAAAGATTTGGGGCTAATTCGCGTGGATAGCTCCGTGGTAAAACCGGCTAACCCGATTTACGCCGAGGTGATTATCCGCAAGCTGTCCTTCTCCACGCAGGAAACGCTGAAAAATTCGGAGTATCCCTACCAAATGCCCCGCTACCTGAAGAACGGGCGGATTGACATGGACTTCCTAATGGAAGACTTCCAGAAGTTCTGGCGCGAAAACAGCGCCATATGGGTTGAGCGCTACGACTACAAGGAGGCGGCGCCGCATTTGGTGATGATGGCTTTCCTACAGCGCGTAATCAACGGCGGCGGGCAGATTGCCCGTGAAATGGCGGCGGGCACAGGGCGCATTGACCTCTGCCTGACTTACGAGGAGCAAAAGTATCCGATAGAGCTCAAAATTCGTCACGGGGAAAAATCCCTACGGGCAGGGCTTGAGCAAACCGCCCGCTACATGGACACGTGCGGCTGTAGCGAAGGCTGGCTGGCCATTTTTGACCGTAACCCCGACGCCAAGTGGGAGGATAAAATCTACACGAAAAAAGAAGCGGTGGACGGCAAGACAGTTACCGTCGTGGGGCTGTAGGAGGAAGCTTACTCCACCGTAACCGATTTTGCCAAATTGCGCGGCTGGTCAACGTTGCACCCGCGCATGACGGCGATGTGGTACGCCAACAGCTGAAGCGGAACAATGGTCAGCAGCGGCGACATGGCTTCGTGGCACGCGGGCACCTCTATCACGTGGTCGGCCAACCGGTAAATATCCCTGTTCCCCTCCGTGGCAACGGCAATCACCTTTCCCTGCCGCGTTTTCACCTCCTGAATGTTGCTCACCGTTTTTTCGTACAGCCTGTCGGAGAGCGCCAGCACGCACACGGGCAGCGTTTCGTCGATAAGGGCAATAGGCCCGTGCTTCATTTCGGCGGCGGGGTAGCCCTCGGCGTGGATGTACGAGATTTCCTTGAGCTTGAGCGCGCCCTCCAGCGCCACGGGAAAGAGTATCCCGCGACCTAAGTACAAGGCTTGGGAGGCGTCCTTGTAGGCGGCGGCTATTTCCTTGATATTTTCCTCGCTCTTGAGCATGCCGGCTATTTGCTCCGGAACGCGGATGAGCTCGTGAATGAGCTCCTTGTAGTCGCCTGCCGACAGCGTTTGGCGCTTATTCCCCAGCAGGAAGGCCATCATCGTCAGCACGGTAATTTGGGAGGTGAACGCTTTGGTGCTCGCCACCCCAATTTCAATTCCGGCGTGCGTGTAAACGCCCGCGTCCGTTTCGCGCGACAAGGACGAGCCCGCCACGTTGCAGATGCCGAGGATGGTTGCCTCCGTTTTCTTCACCAGCCGGACGGCGGCAAGCGTGTCGGCGGTTTCTCCGCTCTGCGAAATGGCAATCACCAAGTCGTCCTTATCCACCACGGGGTTGCGGTAGCGAAATTCCGAGGCGTACTCCACCTCAACGGGCATGCGCGCGTACTCCTCAAAGAGGTACTCGCCCACCAGCGCGGCGTGCCACGACGTGCCGCAGGCAATAATGATGATGCGCTTGGCTTCCAGCAGCCGCGGCATGACGTCGAGCACGCCGCCAAGAAATATTTTGCTCTCGTCCATGGCGATGCGCCCGCGAAACGTATCGGTAATCGAGCTGGGCTGCTCGTGGATTTCCTTTAGCATGAAGTGCTCGTACTCACCCTTGTCGATGTTGTCAATGTTGAGCTTTATGCGCTTTATGTCGGGCGTTTTTACGTCGTTGTAGAGGTTTTTCAGGTCGAGGGCGTCGGGGGTGATGACGGCCACCTCCTCGTCGTTGAGGTACACCACCCTGTCGGTGTACTCCACGATGGGCGTAGCGTCGGAGGCGAGGAAGTATTCACGCTCGCCCACGCCTATCACCAGCGGGCTTCCCTTGCGGGCGGCAATCAGCTTTGCCGGCTCGTCTTCGCAGATGATGACCAGCCCGTAGGCGCCCACCACCTTTGTCAGCGCAAGCCTCACCGCCAGCTCGGCGTCCACCTTTTGCTCCATGTAAACGTTCTCTATCAGGTTTGCCAGCACTTCGGTGTCGGTTTCGCTTTGGAACGTGTAGCCGCGGCTTACCAGCTCCTTCTTCAGGTGGGCGTAATTTTCGATGATGCCGTTGTGCACGAGGTGGAATTTTCCGTTCATTGAGCAGTGCGGGTGCGCGTTTTTGTCGCTCGGCTCGCCGTGCGTAGCCCAGCGGGTATGCCCCATCCCCACCGAGCCGGCAATTTCTTTCCCCTTAACCAAGGCTTGCAAATCCTTGACTTTTCCTTGGCACTTGTAAACGTTTGTTTTTCCGTTAAACAAGGCTATCCCTGCGGAGTCGTATCCGCGGTATTCGAGGCGTTGCAGCCCCTTAATCAGAATGGAGTAGGCTGTTCGCCCGCCCACGTAGGCAACAATTCCGCACATAGCGTAATGGAGTATTTAGGTTTGAATTATTTTTTGCAGCTTGCTTTTTACTTTTTCCGCCAGCGCGCTTTTCTCCTCAATATGCTTGAGAATGCCCTTCACGGCGGGGTGCTCGGTAAATTCGCCCCGCACGTTTTCAAAGTCCGACAGGCGCACGTCGTCGTCCTCCCCGTCAATGCCGAAGCTCACCTGCGATTTGAGCGTAAACTCCTTCTGGGCGTCCTTGTACATCATCTTGTCCAGCGCCACCACGGCGTTTTTCCACTCCTCCACGAGCTGCTCCAGCTGGCAGGCGGTAACCGTTTCCACGTCTATTCCCTTTTCGGTCTTCAGCCGCGCAGCAACCCAGCTCCACGTCCACAGGGAGTAGCTGTTTTTCCACTCGCGGAAGATGTCGTTCATTTCGCGAAGCGAGGTGATGCTTCCGTTCTCCACCTTTTCTATCATTGCCAGCACCTCGTCCTTTGGCGCGGGCAGCCCCGCCATGTCTATCCACTCGCCGGCTCCGCCAGCGCTTTTGGGCGCCAGCGCCAGCCTCAGCTCCGCCTCGCTCAAAAATTCGGACGCCTCCAGCATTTTCACCAGCTCGTTGCCCAAAAATTTTGTAATGCCCAAGCCGTACAGGTGCAGCCCGCGCTCCAGCGCCCGATGGGTAATCTTGGCGCTGTTGAACATGTAGTGCTCCGACGTTTGCCCCGATATGCGCTTCAAATCCTCCAGTATGCGGCAGGCTTTCACCATTTTCTGAACGGAGTACGGGCTTAGCAGGTCAAACACGATGCTGTCCAGCAGCCGGTCATCCTTGCGGCGATCCCGTTGCGGCCACTTTTGCGCGTCGCGCACGGCGCCAATGCTCCGCAGGTTGACGGCTGGCGCGAGGAAGCTTTCGTCGGTATTTTCTATGAGGTACGAAAACGGGAAGTCTGAGGTGTCGAAGTTACGATAGTGCCGCCCCATGACTAAGGAAAATGCGCCGATTTTGGCAGGCCACAGGATGTAGGAGTCGCTGGCGGTTTTGCTGCCGCGCTCAATAATTCCCTGATGAATAGGCCCCAGCTTGTACATGTGGTTGCTCTGGTTGGAGCCGCTTCCGGCGTTCAGGAACGCGCAGTAGGTGGCTATCAGCAGCGTGGACTTGTGGTGCGAAACGGTGTAGGGGCCTGCAAAAATGGAGCACGCCTCCCCGTGAAACCCCTGACAGTTGGCAAAGAACACCGAATTTTCGGCCGAGTACTGCTTTCCGAGCACCGTTCCCTGCCCCACAAAGCAGGCGCTTATGAGCGAAGCCCCGCTCACCGAGCTTCCGCTGGAGAGGATAAAGTTTTCGGCAGAAACGCCGTCGCCCACGTAGGCCGGATCTTTCTTGGAGCTGTTGATGCTACCGTTGCTCAGCCGGCAAGCGCCCTCGAGCTTGGCGTAGGCGCCCACGTTCACGTTTAGGATGGTGCGGCAGCCCGAGATGTGCGCGCCCTCCTCAATAACGCCCACGTCTGAGCGAACGCCTTGCGTGTAGCCGTCAATGAGCTGCTTTAGGCGGGCAATCAGCGCCGGACGGTGGCGGTAAAAGGCAATGAGGTAGGCCGTATGCGCCGACAGCTCGTTGAAAATGGGGATTTCGCGCCCGCCCGTTTCGTTGAGCACCGCCACGCACGTGCCGTTGCCAAACGCCGAAACGCCGGTCACCGCCAGCGTATCCACGCACTCTATGGTAACGTTTTTCCCAATGCGGTAGTTGGCAATGTAGTCCTTCACCCGATTAATGTACACGTCATCTTCAACAACGCAGCTGTGAATTGCCGCGTTGTAAATGCCCGAGCGCTTCACCACGCCCCCCGCGCAGGCCAGCTGACGCCGAAAAACGCCCAAAAAAACCTCCCCCGAAAAGGACACGTTGCGAACGCTATCGGGCGCGAAGCCATCCTTTACCCTTACCCTTGACCAGTCGCCGCAGGAGCAGCCGTTTTGTTGCAGCACCTCGACCTCCGCAGGCGTAATATTTCGATACTCTGTCATTCCACGTAAATTTTTATTAGAAAACCGGAATAGCGCCGCAAAATTAAATGAAAATTGGGAGAATTCCTACAGCGCCAATTAAAAAAATTGTACCTTTACAGCCGATAAATGGAGAGTTTTTTCCGTAAAAAACTTGTTTAATGAATGTTTATTTTCATCCCTATTCATCCCTATAAATGCCTGATATCATCAGAAATATAATTGATAGATTTGAGCTTGGATATGTATTCACCGCCGATAGCTTTAGTGCAGCGGTGAGCAATCCCGTCGAGGTCTCAAGAATTC